>JABMPI010000480.1 GCA_013203755.1 Bacteroidota bacterium | reverse complement strand
TTCCAGTGGTTCCCGAAGTATAGATAATAGTCAATAAATCTTCAGGCTGAATGGAATCTTTAATTTCATTTAGTTGCTCTTCCAGCTCCTCTTTTTTCGATTCTCCCAACTCAATAATTTCCTCATAGTTCTTTGCACCTTCAATATCTTCAAATGCATAAACCAACTCTAAACCTTCCAGTAAATTAGAAGGGGCAGTAGTTTTGCATAGAGTTTTACATCGCCTACAATTAACATTTTAACTTCGGCATGCTTCAAAATATATCGGTATTCCTCTTCGCCAATAGTTGGATAAATAGGTACATGAATTATACCTGTCATCGACATGCCCATGTCGGCAATATTCCATTCGGGCCGGTTAGTTGTAACTGTGGCTATTTTATCTCCCTTTTTCAGCCCCAAAGCCATTAAACCTAAGGCAAATTGGTGTGATTTTTCATTGTATTCTTCGGTTGAATAAGTATACCATTTACCATCTTTTTTCCCACCCAAAGCATCTTTACGTGGAAATTCCTTTAAATAACGTTCAAGGATATCGAACGTGCGAGTAACTTTTGTTCCCATATATTTATTACGATTTAGTCAAACAACCAAATATAATAGTTTTGCTTTATGGGATATTAATTGCCTCGTTCACATCGGTTCATATCAGCTTATTTGCATTGATTCCAAATAAGATCAAGCCACTGATTAAAAGGATATTAAAGTATTTCAATTCGACTTTCAAATCAAATTATTCCAATAATCTAAGATTATGTAAAGTATAAAGAAGAGACTTAAAGTTCTCTGACACTAATATTTCTAAATTTAACTTTCATATTAACTCCCGGGTGCAACTGTAAACCAACAGGACCTTCCTCAGGAATAGTGATTGCCTCATAGTCGACAAAAGCTTCTCCATTTAAGAAAGTTTGTATCCTTTTACCGGTGTTGATAATACGCAATTGGTTCCAATCTCCAACTTTATGAAATTTATCAATTTTATCCGTTTGAGCAGGGTAACTACCTTTTTTATCCTTTGGTGCATAAATACAACCGGTCATATCTTTTTTAAGTGAACCAGAAATACCTATCTGTACCTGGTGAGACTCTCCTCTTAGAAAAACGCCAGTGTCATAATGTTCCGTTTCAGTGATATATTCCAGGGTCAGATCAAAATCTTTGTATTTTTTTGTTGTCCAAAGAATGGATCCTTTTTCGTGAGGGTTTGCCCCTACTATTTCCTTTCCTTCAACTTTCCAATCCACTATTCTTTCCGTAGGATTGCTCTCCCAACCACTGAGTGTTTCTCCATCAAACAAACTTATTTTAGAAGATTTACACCCGAATGATAAAACAATAGCAAAAACGATAAAAGAAACTTTCGATAAAGATTTCATAAGTTTAGTTTTTAATTAATGATTTTTATTTTGTTTTTTCCTTTTCAAATTTAGAATCTTTTATGTAAGCCCAAATCATTAAACCTCCAAGAATGGCAAATGTAATCGGCACGGCGGGGTTTACACCATCGGTAACTCCTTTTCCGTATGAATGCAAACCTGACAGGTAATAATTCACACCAAAATAGGTCATTAAAACTGAGGCAAATCCTAAAATCGAAGCCATGTTATAATTGAAGATTCCTTTCAACGAAGGGATTAATCGCATGTGAACAATAAACGAATAAATAACAACGGTAATCAGTGCCCATGTTTCTTTTGGATCCCAACCCCAATATCGGCCCCAACTTTCGTTGGCCCAAACACCACCCAAAAAGGTTCCGATAGTAAGAAAATACAATCCTACCGTTGCCGACATTTCGTTAATTGTGGTGAGTTGCTCAATAAAACCGGTAACCTTTTCTTCGTTCGTTTTATTTCGAAGAACGATTAAAACCAACACCAAAACTCCAAGGATTGAACTTAATCCAATAAATCCGTAACTGGCTGTAATTATTGCAACGTGAATGGCTAACCAGTACGATTTAAGCACCGGCACCAAGTTTGTAACTTCCGGGCTCATCCAACTTAAATGAGCCACAAAAAGTGCAATTCCTGAAAGAAAAGCTGCTGTACCCACAACCAGCGGATATTTTCGACCAAAGATAAAACCTGCCAACATAGTTGCCCATGCAACGTAAACCACCGATTCGTAACCATTACTCCAGGGAGCGTGACCGGAAATGTACCAACGTGTTGCCAAACCAACTGTATGAATTAAAAACCCAATAAATATTAAACTAAAAAACGAAATTCGTAGAAATTTAGGCAAGGGTTTTTGCCTGAATATATTTACAAAAAGAACAAATAGCAACAAGATTCCAAACAACAAATAAAATGGAAAAATCCGTTTAAAAGGATTCACTTTGTTATATAAAATCTCGACATTCTTTTTAGTTTGAGACGGAATCAAATCACCACCATATTTGTGTTGAAAATTAGCAACTGCTTCTAAAACCTGTTTTGCTTCCACATTTCTTTGTTCGGCAACCGATTGCAATAAAAGTTGAATGCCACTTTTTATAAAAATGGAATCGCCTCCCGAGTATTCAAGTGCATTTGTACCCGGTGGATACCATGCAGCCTCTTTGGTTGAACGTGGGTATAAATTTAAAAGCGACCCTTGAAAAACCATAAAACAGATATTTACCCGCTCGTCAACATTAATATATTCCTTTTCTACCCGATTTCGAAAAGCAGGTGCTTTTTCATAAGCCGCCTGAACTTTCTCTGAAAGTAAATAGTTTCCCTGTGCATCAAAAAGTTGCTGAATGGTAATATTTTTTCCGCTAACTCCCAACTGAGTTCCAAGTGCCTTCTCTGCAATGTAAATAATGGGTAATGTGCGCCAGATCTCAGGATAAACCATCATGCTTAAAACTACTTCATCGGCAGACATTCCGTACAACGAAGACTTCCGACTTACTTTTCGAACAATCTCGCTGGAGAGTGTCGATACAGGTTCAATCCTTCCATCAACTCCCTGCACCCACAATTCGCTGAACTCTGTTACCAATAAATCATCAATATCCGGAATTCCGGCACCGGCACCAGATTGTGCAAATGAACCAAATGACAATCCTCCAATTGCAAAAAGAAGAACAAGTGTTTTAACAGCACTCTCTTTTAACTTGCGGGATAAAAACTGGAAATAGGAATTTTTATTTACCAGCGAAAGTATAAATCCCAGAATAAGCAGTGCATAACCCAAATAAGTAATCCACGTTCCCCACAAATCATGGTTCACCGAAAGTATCGTCCCCTGTTCATCGCTATCGTACGACGACTGGAAAAATTTGTATCCTTTGTAATTCAGTGTATTATTCATAAAAATTCTAAAATCTCTTTCGAGACCCGAGTTGGCATCTTTTAACACAACTTCCGAAGCAAAAGACGACGGTGATTTTGAACCCGGATAACGCTCCAATTGAAAGTCTTTCAAATAAATGCTGAATGGGACAATTATGGGCGAAGAGCCAAAAGCTAACTTCAACTTGCCATTTCCCAGAGGAACAGAAACCGTATCGGCAGCAACTCCCGAATGGCCAAAAACAGGTATGGTTTGTTGATTAATTCCATCCGAAATTTGAATTAAAACAGCATCCTCCCGTGTTTCATTCTGACTTTTTACAGCAGTAAATATGGCCTTGGGATAAAAGTTGCGAAGTAAAAACTGGAAGCCGTCAAAACCGTATAAAAACATACTTTTTGCCAGAATTGTATCACCGGCTGCAAAAGTTACCGTCTCCTGGCTTGCCATTGTTGTCTCTCCAATTTCTGAAGAAGCCGTCATAAAAAGTTGCCCGTTTTGAATTAAAAACTGAACTGCAGTTTTTACATCTGCCTCAAATCCGGCTGTAAAACCAGGGTATTCCAACACTTCGCCTTTTCTGAATGTATAACTTTGCATTCCTTGAGTCTCTGGCGAAGAAAACACAAAATCAATAATTGCTTCACCACTTTCTGACGGAATTGGTTTTCGCTCAGCATTTTCAATAAAACCAATGGACTTTATCTTTACGTTTTTACCGTTTACATCAAATCTGGAACTAAACTGTTTTGGCGAAAGTTCTGAGAACCTAACCTTTTTTTCCTTTTGTTGATTTTCAAAGCCAGCATAAAAAAAGCTTTCGGTAGAAAGTATCGATTCTGAACTTTGATTCTCGCGAATGTGCATCACTCCTTCGTAACTCAAATAACGAGTAATTGCTGCGCCCAATAAAATTACAAGAAACGAGATATGAAACAGACCAAGTGTAAAGCGCTGTTTTGTAAAAAACTTGTATCTCAGTAAGTTATTTACCAGGTTTAAGGCAAGCAAACCCCAGAGCAATTCAAACCAATGCCTATCGTAAATAAGAGCACGTGCCGTTGGTGTACCATAGTTACTCTCAACAAAGGTGGCGATTGCCATAGAAAATGCTACAGCTAAAAATAAAAATGCCATAACTGGCATCGATGTTATAAAGGAATAAATCCGTTTCATTCTGTTTACAAATTTGCCGGAAATCGGAAGACCGAGAACCGAAGTATTTTAAATTTTACAAGTGTAATAAACTTAACAAACAAGCTTATTTAATTAAAGTTTTTGAGAGGCTGAAAATAGTTCTTATTTAGAACAAATCAAAAAAAAGCCCGGCTTATACCAGACTTTTTAGTATTTTATTATTACTGCACTTATACTTTGGTTCAAAGTATGACTAAACTTCGGGATATAATTTAAAAGTATTTGAGTTTAAAAAAAGAACCGTTCCTTATATTTTACACCTAAAAGGAACGGTTCTTATTTCTGTTAATCATCATTTCCTCACTGGAAGTGAGCTTGACCAACTTTTTAATATTTCTTTATTTCAAAAAAGTAAGTGCTTTGTCGATGGCATTTTGCAGCCCTGCAACATCTTTTCCACCTGCAGTTGCATAAAATGGCTGACCACCGCCACCACCTTTTATTTCGCGTCCCGCATCGCGTACAATTTGCCCTGCATTTAATCCTTTTTCGGCAACAATGTTGTCCGATATTATTATTGTAAGATTCGGTTTACCTTTTACTTCGGCACCCAAAACAAGGAATAAATTATCTACCTCTCCTTTTAATTGAAAAGCTAAATCTTTTACCATCGCTGCATTATCAACTACAATTGTATCGGCAATAATATTTACACCACGCTCCAACAAAACTTTGCTTTTCAGATTTGCTTTAAGAATTTTTAATCTTTCGCGTTGAAAAACTTCAAGCTGCTTTGTAAATTCAGAATTTTCCTGCATTAAACTCAGCACACTACCCAAAATGTCTTTTGAACCTTTAAATGTTTCCTGAACACTTTTTAAAGTTTTAATCTGATCGTTTACAAATTTCTCGGCGCGTGCTGCTGTAATCGCTTCAATTCTGCGGACTCCCGCCGCAATTGCACCTTCCGAAACAATCTTCAACATTCCAATTTGTCCGGTTGCATTTACATGGCATCCTCCACATAATTCAACAGATTCACCAAATTTAATAACCCGAACCGCATCACCATATTTTTCGCCAAAAAGCATCATAGCACCAGAATTTTTAGCTTCGTCAATTGGTATGGCACGGTTTTCTTCCAAAGCAGAATTCAAACGAATTTTAGCATTTACAATCTCTTCAACTTTTTCAATCTCCTCTTCAGTTAATTTCTGAAAATGAGAAAAATCGAAACGCAGGTGGTCGGCATTTACCAGCGAACCTTTTTGTTCAACGTGCGTACCTAAAACCTGGCGCAAAGCTGCGTGAAGTAAGTGAGTTGCCGTATGGTTATTGGCAATTTTATCTCGTCTGCCATCGTTTACAAAAGCATTGAAAAACCCTGCTGGATTTTCCGGCAGTTTATCGACTAAATGAACTGTAAGATTATTTTCTTTTTGTGTATCGGTAATGGAAGTTTTTACTCCCTCAAATTCAATATATCCCATATCTCCAACTTGTCCGCCCGACTCGCCATAAAATGGTGTTTGGTCGAAAACCAGTTGGTAAAACGTTTTCTTTTTCTGTGTTACTTTTCGGTAACGGGCAATTCTAATATCAGCTTGGAGTTTATCGTAACCAACAAATTTGGTCTGTTCAATTTTTCTAAGTTCAACCCAATCGTCAGTTTCTTGCTGAGCGGCATTTCTCGAACGGTTTTTTTGGGCTTTCATTTCCACCTTAAAACCATCCTCGTCAACACCCAATTCGTTTTCTCGGGCAATCAATTCAGTTAAGTCCAATGGAAAACCAAATGTATCGTACAATACAAATGCATCTTTTCCCTGAATCTCAGTTAAACTTTCGTTTTTAGCTTTCGAAATAATTTCATCCAACAATTTTATTCCGGTTGAAAGGGTACGCAAAAAAGATTCTTCCTCCTCTTTTATAACCTTTTCAATTAAATTTTGCTGACTTACCAACTGCGCAAATGCTTCGCCCATAGTATCTTTTAATGCATCAACTAATTTATAGATGAATGCACTTCTGAACTCAAGGAAAGTATAACCGTAACGAACTGCACGGCGCAGAATTCGGCGAATTACATAACCCGCTTTATTATTCGATGGCAACTGTCCGTCGGCAATTGCAAAGGCAACTGCACGTAAATGGTCGGCAATAACACGCATGGCAATATCTTTCTTTTCATCTTTGCCGTATTCGTTGTTACTCAATTTGCCAATTTCAGCTATAATATTTTGAAATACATCGGTATCATAATTGGAAGTTACACCCTGCAAAACCATACAAAGTCGTTCGAAACCCATTCCTGTATCAACATGTTTGTCTGGCAAATTTTCCAAACTTCCGTTTGCTTTTCGGTTAAATTGAATAAAAACAAGATTCCAAATTTCAATTACCTGAGGATGATCTTGATTTACGAGATCAGCACCCGAAATTTTCGCACGCTCTGCTTCAGAACGGATGTCGACATGCACTTCTGAACACGGTCCACACGGTCCACTTTCGCCCATTTCCCAGAAATTATCTTTCTTATTTCCGTTCAGAATTCGTTCTTTGGGCAAGTACTGCTCCCAATAACCTGCTGCATCATTGTCGCGTTCCTTATTATCATCGGCACTCCTTTCAAATACTGTTGCATACAACCGATTGGCGTCAACTCCCATTCTTGTTACCAAAAATTCCCACGCCCAATTATTTTTAGTTAGATTCAAACATAGAATAAGACTTTTTATATCATCCTCAGAAT
>JABMPI010000479.1 GCA_013203755.1 Bacteroidota bacterium | reverse complement strand
TCACCGGGTTTTTAATGGCTAGTAAAATTAGCAATAGATTTTAGTAAACAAAATGTATGGTGGGGATTTGTATGTACTCAAACCAAATAGATTTTTGGTTTTTATACCAGGCCTAATTTACTCTTTAATTTAATTTTTGTAATTTGTATTCGTGATTTCGCTTTGCTCAATTCCCGAAAAACTATCTGCATTGAGTATATTATTCGCTCACTGTGCATCTAAAAGTAGCCTCGAATCAAAAAAGAAGAGTTCTCTCGTTCAGTAGCCGCCCAGCGGTTTTGAACCGCTGGGCGGCTACCTCAAATTAAGCATGCATACTTGGCAGACCAGAAAAACCGGCAAATAACCCGGCGAAAATCATTACTACAAACATTACTATATAGAGGCAAAACATCACTATCATTAAAATAGCGATAAAACGGTAATGAGCCCTTAAATTATTAAATGCTTTTGTTAATTGATTCTGGTTATTGGTAAATAAAGCTTGCCTGATATTTGTTGAAAAGCGGTAGAGGTAAAGTATCGGAAAAAAGTAAATAGCACTTATTATCAGGTAAACAACGCCAATTAGAAATGGAGGGAAAGGTATCATACTCATCGATTCAGAAGGAATAAATGACATAACAATACCCATTATAAAACCTGCAAATATCATTAGTCCCATTAAAACAAAACCGACTATAGCCAAAAACTTACCCCACTTTCCTGCCTGATGCAAATAGCCACTTATCTCTTTTGTAATTCCCAGTTCTTTCTTTTCAGCAGGAATTACCTGCTCTGTTTGTTGATTTTCTGTGTTCATGTTTTTATTTATTTGGTTCTTATATAGTACTGACTTGAATCCCCTCGCTGGTTCGGATTTGCAAATCCGAACCTTTATTTTTTGATAGAATTAGAATTTGCATTTGCTTGATTCCAGGCACCGATTGCAAATCGACGGTCAGAGCGGTTTGGAACCGCCTGGCGCTTGTATACAAATTAGTGTTGTTACACTCACTCACTCCAAATCGGTTTTACAGCAGTAATGCCTTTAATACGCTCACTGTCTTGCAACTGCCAAACCACTTTTTTGTCGGGTGTGACTTCAAAAATTACGGTATTGTTTTTTCCAAACTCACGAATGCTGTTTGTAACCAGTGTATTGCCATTGGGAAGGCGATGTGCTTCGCAGAAATTTTTAAGTCCCCTTAATTTGGGGAGATCTTTAGGCGACAACTCCCATACCTGCTCTCCTTTTGAGTCTACCTCAACAATTTGGGGAGGATTGTAACCCGAGATAAGTGTGTTCCCATTCTCTAAACGGGCAGCACAGTAGGCCATGTTTAAAACAAATTCACGAATAAACTTTCCTTCCAAAGTATATTCGCGTAAAACATGTGAATAACATTCAGCAGCAAGAATAGTATTTTCGGGTGTCATCCTTATAAATCGTACTGTTTTGTGTCCCATTCCTTTGGCCAGCACATCAAACGAACGAATGATTTTTCCAGTACGAGTTAGCTCTGTCAACTTCCCGGCATGGGTTTCGGTAAAAAGAATGTTCCCGCTGGGAAGCAGAAGACACGACATCACCTCGTCATCAATCTGATGATCCATCACAATCTCCTTCTCTTTATTAACGATTCTAACACCTCCTTTATCGGAGGTATTTTTTGAAGGCAGGTAAGCAATAAGCACTTCGTTGTTGGGAAGCAGCCAAACATCAATGGCTCTAACATCGGAATAAACCCATTGCCGTTCGCCTTTTGCAGAGTACCGAACTACTTCGTGGGCATCTACATCCGCAATTATAAAATCGTATGTGGCAGAACCAATCATTACCCTGGATTTGTTGCTTTGCGCAAAACAGGTAATTCCAAGAATGATTAAGATTAAGGCAAGTGTTAGTTGTTTCATTTTTTTTTCTGATAAGTCAAACGTAATCTACCAATAATTTGTTTATTTCAACTGAAAAGTATACCAGAGTTTCAATCCAAAAGTATACCATTTAAATTAAATAAAAAAGAGAGTTCACAACATTGGGGTACCCCAATGTTGTGAACTCTGGAGCCCTTGTTTTTCGATAG
>JABMPI010000478.1 GCA_013203755.1 Bacteroidota bacterium | reverse complement strand
CCATTAATACCGCCTGAAATGCATCGGTGGCAACTACCGTAATAAATCCACCCAACATGGTATAAAGTGTTACCATAGCCGATCCAATTACCATTCCCCAAAATGGATCGATGTTAAAAGTATCGTTGAAAATTTTGCCGGCACCACTAAATTGCGCTGCTATGTACAGCACAAAAAAGAAAATGATTATAAGCGATGATAATATTCCAAAACTTTTGTTTGTGCCTTTAAATTTTGCTGAAAACAGACTTGGAACTGTTAATGCCCCGGTTGTTTCGGTTAGTTTCCGCAGAGGTTCGGCAAGAAAAATCCATAAAAAAAGAATACCTGAAACGCATCCTAATGCCACCCAAATTGCCGCCATTCCCTCGGAATAGGCATACCCGGTTAAACCTAAAAGCAACCATGCCGATTCTCCTGTGGCACGTTCCGACAAAGCCAGCGAAAATCCAGAAATCTTTTTTCCTCCCAATACAAAATCGGCGTTGGTTTTTGAGCGGCGGGCTGAATAAATTACAATTCCGGTTAAAATAATTAGATAGGCAATAAATACAATAATCATGGTTTACTCAGGTTTTTATGAAAGCTGATAAAGATAATTAAATTGAGTTGCGAGTTACAAAATTTCCCGTCCTTTTTCTTCGAAGAAGGGCTGTCCCGGTTTACACGAGGCGGGGTGGTAAAGTTATATTTCACCATAATTAACGATACTTGCTTACTTATACTACATTTCATTTTTATTTTCTTGTACGAAATGTCCTTGTGTTTCCAGATTATGTTCGCTACTTTTAATCCGAAATTTTAAAACCGATAATCACGCTTTTTTGAAGTTTTCCAAATATTTCATAAAAAACCAAACTACAATTATGAAAACTGCAACAATAGAAGAATTAGGATATATAATTAAACAGGCAAAAAAGAATAATCAAAATAAACCAATTTTCTTTTTAGGGGCAGGTGCCTCAAAAACGGGAGATATTCCTCTGGCTAAAGATATTATTGCAGATATATTGGAAAAGTACGCTGATGCTCCTGCCATTAAAAAGTTAAAGGAAGATGAAATAAGTTATTCCAAACTAATGGAATGTCTTCAGCCTAATGAAAGAGATGTATTGTTAAAAGGATATATTGATAAAGCTAAAATTAATGTTACCCATATTTATCTTGCCCAACTAATTAAAAATGATTTTGTTGATTATGTTCTTACTGTAAATTTCGACAATTTAATGTTGAGGGCTTTGGCATTATTTAATGAATTTCCTTCTACTTACGATATGGCAATTCTTAACGACATACCAACTACAGCTTTTAATAAAAAGTCGGTTGTTTATCTGCATGGCCAGCACCACGGATTATGGTTACTAAACACTGAAGATGAAATGGACAAGGTTAAAAATACCGTTCCGAGTATATTTGATAGTATTAAAAACAAAAGGCCATGGGTTTTTATAGGGTATAGTGGAGACGACCCTATTTTTGACCACGTAAAAAATATTGCCAGGTTCGATAATGGTTTATATTGGGTAACGTACAAAGACAATGATCCCAGCAAAAGGGTTCAGGACTTTCTTAAAACACGCAATAAAAATGCTTTTATTATTAAAGGATTTGATTCCGATGCCTTTATGTTAAAACTTAACAACGAACTGGAATTAGAGCAACCTGAAATAATTGGCAAGCCCTTTACTTCTATTAAAGAAATGCTAAATAATATTGTTGATATAAATGATGATGAACATTTTAAGGGTGTAAAGGAAAGATTAGAAATATCTAAAAATCAAGTTGAAACAGCAATCCAGCAATTTGAAAAAGGGAAAGTAGAAAGTACAAAAAATATAAAGAAATCTTCGGAAGTTGATTTGTTGAAAAAGGAGATTATTGATTTATTAGTAAAAGAAGATTATGAAAACGAAAATATTGAAAGAATTGAAAATGTTGCAACGCAATTAAATAATAATGAGATAAATAGTTTATTAGCAGACTTATTTTTCAATTGGGGAACTGATTTAGGAAAATTGGCGGAAACCAAAGAAGAAAACGAAAAAGACCAATTATATCATCAGGCATTTGAAAAATTCCAAAGGGCTGTTGAGATAAAACCTGACTATCACGACGCTTTTTTCAACTGGGGAACTGATTTAGGAAATTTGGCGGATACCAAAGAAGGGAAAGAAAAAGACCAATTATATCATCAGGCTTTTGAAAAATTCCAAAGGGCTGTTGAAATAAAACCGGATATGCACAAAGCTTTTAGCAACTGGGGGACTGATTTAGGAAATTTGGCGGAAACCAAAGAAGGAAAAGAAAAAGAACAATTATATCATCAGGCTTTTGAAAAATACCAAAGGGCTGTTGAATTAGGAGGAGAGGTTTACAACCTTTCATGTGGGTATGCATTAAAAAAGGATAAAGAAAATGCTCTATTTTATTTGAATATGAGTTTAGAGAAAAAAGAAATTACCGTCGATTTTGTTAATGAAGATACGGATTGGAATTACTTTAAAGATGACCTTGATTTTAAGGAATTATTAAAGCGTTTTTCAAACGGGAAAGAGTAATTTGATTACAAAACAACTATTAATAAAAAACTGTCTACTTAGTGTCAGCAAGAAAACTACTCTTTTTTACTGTCTTTATCAAGAAGGCTTCAAAGACAAGGCTCTCGAAGTTTTGAAAACCAAGGAGTCCGTCGGCTGACGGATGACTGTTTTCAGTTATATTTCGCCCCCTTAGGGCTTAAGAGAAATAAAAAACAAAATTGTGCACCTACAAAACTTCAATTAGAGCCTGCCCCGAACAATATCGGGGATCGGGGTAAAAACTACGATACATTATTGCGGCACATGCAACAGCACCATTTCAAAAAAAGGGCTACTTGCGCCTTTTATTCGCTTTGCTCATTAACCCAGGGCGTTGCCCCGGGCTGAAATGTTTTGCCCCTTCAGGGCGTTTACCCGTGCAAAGTATAATAATTGAT
>JABMPI010000477.1 GCA_013203755.1 Bacteroidota bacterium | reverse complement strand
GTCTACACTAAATTAGTAGATATGTATAAAAATGATGGAGTAACAAGACGTTACAGCGCCGCGTTTTGTGGGGGTAAGTGTCCCGTCCAACTGAATGCTCGACATGTCCAATAAGTTTTTGTACGTAGTCAAGACAGATCGCCAAACCTCTTGCCAACTGCCATCTTTACACCATTTCTGGAAGTGGTGGTAAACGCTTTGCCATCTGCATTGTCCCCTGAAAAACTGTTTCATGGGCAATTGCCGCCATTGACAACCTGTTTTCAGGCGGTAAAGGATGGCTTCAACGACTTGGTGAATTTTTACTTTTACGTTACCCATGGGGTTCCCAAATTTTGAATTTGGGCAAATCTCTTTTTTATTGTACTTTTACTTAACATTATTTTTTGGGAGAATGGTACGTAAAAGTTGTTAATCAATTAGATAGTATCATTCTTTCTTTTCAACAATCGACTTTTGACAACTTCGATGTTTAAAACCTAACTTTAAACAAACACCATGCTACGAAATCTACTCTTTCTCACTTTATGCACAACCCTATCGTTATGTGCACATTCTCAGAATATTAGCAAATACATCAAGTCACAAGAATCAGCTCCTTTTCAAAAACTTTACATTAACACCGATAGCGAATTCTACTTTACAGGCGATACACTTTGGTTTTCGGCCTACCTATTAGAAGGAAGAATACATGCTACTTTAGCTGGAAATTTCAATTTATATGTTGAGTTATTAAACGACGAAGGCAATTATGTACAGAAAGAGCTTTTCGCTATTAAGGAAGGATATTGTCAAGGATATTTGAGTTTTTGCAGTAAAGATTTTAAAGAAGGCAATTATCTGCTTCGCGCATACACCGATTATTTGAAACAATTTGATGAAGATGCGTTTTTTACCAAAACAATAAAAGTAAGTAATGTAAAAAACACCGCTGGTTTCGAAACAAAAGAAGCCAAATTAAATTCCGAAAATATTAATCTTAATTTTTACCCCGAAGGAGGTTTTCTGTTAAATGGAATAATTAATGTAATGGCATTTAAAGCCACTAGCAAAAGTGGCAAAGAGATTGACATTAACGGAAAAATTATAGATAGTTCGGGAAAATCGGTTATAAGTTTTACCTCCAGTTACAAAGGTATGGGGCAAGTATATTTTATTCCTGATTATAAACAAACGTATACGGTAGAAATTGACGGAGAACAAAAACTTGAATACAATTTCCCTGAAATTCGAACCACAGGAGCCAAGCTAATGCTTGTTTCATCAGGCACAAAAGGTATGATTATTAATATTGTTACGCACGAAAACCAAGCACCAGAGGACTATTACATTACTCTCTTTCATCGAGGGAAAAGCTCTCATTATTTTAAAGTTGGCGGTCCGCGAACTATCAAGACTGTTCATATTCAAACGAAATACTACAATAATGGCATAAACCGCCTGGTTCTTCTTAATAAAGAATACGAGCCTATTTCGGAAAGATTGGTTTATTACAATTTAAAGAAAGATGTTACAATTGAAATGGCTATTAACGCAACAGAAATGGGTACACGTCAAAATGTTGAAGTTCATTTCAAACAACCGGAAAATTTGTCGAAAAATGAATTTTCAAGATTATCGGTTTCTGTGGCAAATAAAAATTCGCTCAACTCTTCGGGAGTTACCCAAAACATAAAATCGTATCTACTTACCGATTCTGAATTAAGAGGTTACATTCCCTCTCCTGCTGACTTTTTTGTTGATAGTGAGGAAATGCCATCAGATGGTAAACTCAACTTATTAATGCTTACAAATGGTTGGAGAAATTATATTTGGAACGATATAAACAATATAAACGAAACTAAAACCAATCAACAACTGGGCATAGCAGTAAAGGGAACCATTCAAAAATATCTCTCGAAAAAAACAATCGAAAACTCAGAAGTAACATTAAGCATATCAGACAATAGGCATGGAGATGTATATACAACCCAGACCAATGCTAAAGGCGAATTTACATTTAATAACGTTGTATTTGTCGATACAGCCATGGCAACTGTACAAGGGAAAAACCACAGGGGTACAACCAAAACCAAGGTTAAAATTAAAGAAATGGGAGTAGAAATGCCAGAACGTGCCAATGTTGATTTAGCCCTACTTAACAGTTTTAGCTACATTCCTGTTTCTATGCACAGAATGCAATACCTGAATGAACTTTCGTTAAAAGAATTTTACCCCGAAAAGGGCTCGCGCGTATTGGATGAAATTATGGTAGTAGAAGAAGCTAAAAAAGAAGATGACGGACACCACCGCCTTTATGGCGAGCCAAGTCATTCGGCAACTGTTACCAGTAGCGATTATCACCATATGAATTTTTTTCAGTATTTACAGGGAAGGTTTGCCGGTGTTGTGGTTTCTGGGAATACAGTATATATACCTTCATCATCTCCTTTACGTCTCTGTCCACTATTTCTAGTTGATGGAAGAGTCGTCGATAAAAAATACGTTGAGGGTATGACCATGATGGAAATTGATAAAGTAGAAGTTTTAAAGGGGGCAAAAGCTACTATATATGGTGTGCGCGGAGGAGATGGAGTTATATCAATATTTACCAGAAGAGGAAGCGTAAATGACTATACCCCTCGTGCAATGCCTGGAACCATTGTAAAAAAGATTAAAGGATTTGCCTCCCATCGTGAGTTCTATTCTCCCGCATATACTGCGGAAAATAAACAATCAGAAGCTCCTGATTATAGAACTACCCTATATTGGAATCCGTTAATAGAAATGAGTGGAGGCAAATCGAGTATCTCGTTTTATACCTGCGACAATTTAGCCGAATACAAAATACTTGTTGAAGGCATAAGCTCCAGTGGGAAAATATTGCTGGGTGAAGCCGAATTTAAGGTAAATGAACGAAATCCGATTAGTAGTATTTGGTAATTAATTTAGATCAAGAAAAATTGAACAAAAAAAAGCCTCACAAAAAATGTGAAACTTTTATTGAGCGGGAAACGAGACTCGAACTAGCGACCCCGACTTTGGCAAGGTCGTGCTCTACCAACTGAGCTATTCTCGTAATTTGGTACCCG
>JABMPI010000476.1 GCA_013203755.1 Bacteroidota bacterium | reverse complement strand
CGAGCAAAGCGAAGCAATCTTTTAGCATGGAATGAAACAGATTGCTTCAGTCGTTCCTCCTTTGCAATGACGTATAAAAATATAACTAACCCCGGCTTTGAAGCCGGGGAAGTGGAAGAAAATTAGAACGTGCCGGATCGGTAATTTGAACAAAGCGCAAAAGTATTTTTATGTATTCAAATAAAAGATAAATAAACATGTATAAAATTGATATAAAAGATTTTACCTGGATTAATCAACCAACTACTTTCGATTTGAATGGCAATAATCTAACCATTCAAACCCAACCCGAAACCGATTTCTGGCAACGTACCTACTACGGTTTTCAAAACGATAATGCCCCGGCATTTTTAACCGAAGTTGAGAATGATTTCACCTTCACTGTGAAAACAAATTTTGAATATAAAAACCAATACGACCAATGTGGGATTTTACTATATCAGAACAGTGAAAACTGGGTAAAAGCATCCATCGAAAATGAAAACGAAATATTGGCACGCTTGGGTTCCGTAGTTACTAATTTGGGCTTTTCCGATTGGGCAACAATAGATATTTCTGCAACTATTGTAGAACTGTGGTATCGCTTGAGTAGAAGAGGACAGGACTTTTATATTGAATATTCAGAGGATGGAAAAATTTTTAAACAAATGCGTGTTTTGCACATGCACAAGCCAATCTCAGTTGCAAGAGTTGGTGTTTATGCCTGCAGTCCGTTAAAATCAAGTTTTGAGGTTACTTTCTCTGAATTCAAAATTGATTCATGCAAATGGGAACTTCATAACTGAGAAATTTACTACTATGACACAAATTAAAACGTTGGTAATACTTTTAGCGCTTAATGCATTATTTGCCTGCACTCAAAATCCAAAAGTCGAAAATGAAGTATCGGCTAAAAACGAAATATCTTACAATGATACTCCATTTATACAGGAATATCACGATGGGTATTTCATTAGCGATAAGGATGCAGATAATGAAATACGGAGTATTGTAGTTGATGAAGAGTCGAATGTTTGGGTGGCTACTGCTTCCGGTATTTTTCGAAAAGGAACGAATACCAGAGAATGGATGCCGGTAATTACCGGAGATAACCGCGGTCCTGCTTATTCCGTAGTTGTTAATCCAGATGGTGCAGTGCTAATGGGAACATGGAATGGGATTTATCGGTTTCAAAACAATATCCTTCAAAAAGAGGAAGGTGCTAAACCACCAATTTCAGTAATTTGTAATGATGGGATTGAAAATTATGCGCTTGGATCCTATGGAATTTGGCGTTCAAATAATAGAATTTGGGAACTTCAGAATTATAAAATTGCCAGCTCGGTGCGCGATGCGGTTGCCGATGGAAAGGGCAGCTTATTTGTGGCCACCGATGTTGGTTTGTATCACTGTAAAGAAGGAGCAGCTGAATTGTACCAAAATACCGATGAACTAATTAGTTGCTATGTAAAAGGAGTTGATTTTGCTCCCGGGGGAAAAATATGGGCAGGAGTTATGGGGGGAGTTTCAGTTCGAAAAAACGGGAAATTGTTTAAAAATTTAACTCCGAAAGAAGGAGTTCCCTCAATTTTTGTGAATAGTATTACTCAGTCGCCAGAAGGAGTTATGTGGGTAGGTACCGATGTTGGAGTTGTTCGCTACGAAAAAGATGGATCACACTCTTTACGTTTCAGTAAACGTTGGTTAACCAATAATAAAGTGAACGATGTGGCTTTTGACAAGGATGGAAATGCTTGGATTGCAACCAGCAAAGGTGTTAGTGCAATAAAACGGACAATGATGACACTGGCAGATAAAGAAGAGAATTTTTACAGTCAGTTAATGAAAAAGCATATTCGCGAGCCATGGATTTGTGGAGTATTGCATTTGGATGTTCCTGGCGATACGTCCACTTGGCGCAACTGGGATGATGACAATGACGGGGAATATACCGGAGGTTATTTGGCCATGGAAAGTTTCAGGTACGCGGCAACAAAAAGCGAAGATGCAAAAACAAAAGCCCGCAAAGCATTTGAGTTTTTAAAGTATTTGCAAACCGTTACAGAAACCGAAGGTTTTTTTGCCAGAACAATTGTTCCTGCGGATTGGACAGAAGTTAACGACGCAAACAGAACATACACTGAGAGGCAAAAAGCGGATGAATTGGTCAACGATCCTCGTTATAAACCGGTTGAACAGCGGTGGAGGAAATCGAAAGATGGTAAATGGATGTGGAAAGGAGATACCAGTAGCGATGAAATGGATGGACACATGATGAGTTATTTTTTCTATTACGAATTGGCAGCCGACGAGGAAGAAAAAGTATTGGTACGCAATCATGTAAAAAAAATTATGGATGAGCTGATAAAAACTAACTATAATCTGGTTGATGTTGACGGAGAACATACCCGATGGTCGGTTTGGTCGCCCGATCAGCTAAATAACGATCCCGATTGGTCTTCGGAAAGAAGTCTGAATTCGTTTGAATTGCTTGCCTATCTGAAATTCGTCGGGCACATTACCGGTGATGAAAAATACGAGAATGAGTATAGGCGATTGATTGATGAAGAAGGTTATTTGGAAAATGCTTCTTTTTTAAATTCAAAAAATCCAGCCTGGCAAATTTATTTCGATCGTACCATGGAGGGATATCTTTTTCCAATTTTAATGCGATATGAAAAGGATCCTCAGTTAAAAGAATTTTATCAGAAACTGATTGAGGGATGGATGGCGAATCAGCCTGCCGGGGAAAATCTAATCAATAATCTAACTTATGCTTTTGCAACAGGTAACATTGTAAATGTACCTCAAACTATCGGTTTCTTAAAGGATACTCCACAGGATTTGGTGGACTGGCGCATCGATCACACCTTACGCGAAGATATTCAGATTGTACGTAGTCCAATTCTGGAAGAGCTTCAAGTTGATGAATTGCCGCTGCCAAGCGAGCGTTCAACGGTGCGCTGGGACAAAAATCCATGGGCGGCCACACAGGGAGATCCACAGCAGGTAAGAGAACCGGTTTTTTGGCTGTGGCCTTATTGGATGGCGCGTTATTTTGAAATTATTGAATAGTAGGAGGAAGTTGGAAGTCAGAAGTTGGAGTCAGAGAATAAAAGAAAAACAAGGAGCGAATTATATTAGTAAAACGCCCTGAAAGGGCAAGATATTTCAGCCCAGGGCAACGCCCTGGGTTAGATAAAAAACAATAATTGTCCCACGCTCAGGACTAGAAAAAAGAGAAATAAACGCATGGGACAAAAAGATGAAAAATGTTGAGAATTGCGTAAATTTCACCCCAAACCCCTAAAGGGGCTTTAAGAAGTTGACAATTGAAATTTGAATTTCAAAACGAATAATACAAATGAATAAGAGCAAAATCCAAATTATTACAATATTTCTCATTACAATTTTATTAGGAAGTTGTGTTCCAAATTCAAAACATGAATTTGATACCAAAACTCTTGAAACTATCCTCAACGAAATCCCCTATGCAAAAACCTACGACGGACATCTTCAGGGAATGGCTACCGATTTCAACAAATACATTTATTGGTCTCACACACGCCAATTGGTAAAAACCGATTTGAATGGAAATGTTTTAAAAGTAATCGATGTTCAGAATCATCATGGCGATTTGGAATATTACAAAGGAAAAATTTATGTAGCTGTTAATTTTGGAAAATTTAACGAAGAACCCGGATTGGCGGATTCCTGGGTATATATTTATGATACGGAAAACCTGGATTTTATAGAGAAATATCCCGTGCCGGAAGTTGTTCACGGAGCGGGAGGAATTGCAATTCACAATAATCAGGTGATGGTTGTGGGCGGTTTGCCCGAAAATGGAAATTATAATGTAAATTTTGTTTACGAATATAATATGGATTTCAACCTTATAAAAAGACATGTACTTGCTGGAGGATATACTTATAAAGGAATCCAAACAGCTAGTTTTTTTAATGAATATTGGTATTTTGCATGCTATGGAAGTGATAGAGTTGGAGTGGTTCCAAAAGTATTAAAGGTGAGACAAACTGTTGAAAATAAATTGGAATTGGTTCAATCTGTTGATATTGATATGTCGTATGGAATGATCGGACAGGGAAATGAAACCTTTATAACTTCAAATAGAAATTTGGATGCGAAGGCAACAAAAATGAAACTTTTAAAATAAACAGGCCATAATATCTAAAACTATATAAAATGAAGAATTACGCAATAAGAAGTTTGGTGACAGTATTGTTATTAACCTTTGGTTATTTGGGAAGTGCTCAGGAAAATATGCTTTGTCAGGGAAGTTACTGGACGGAAGACGAAGGTAATTTGATGTTAAAAGAATTTGGAAAAGAGTGGAATGACAAGGCAAGTTGGGAGAAGCGTGCAGAAGTAATTCGAAAAGGAATTATCGATGGACTTAAACTGGAGCAGATGCCGGAACCCAGCGATGATTTTAATGTAATTATTACCAAAACCATGAAAATGGATGGTTACATTGTTCAGAACATAGCTTTTGAAAGTTTTTCAGGATTTTACGTTACCGGAAATTTATACCTTCCTGCAAAGCCGGAAAAAAAGAATGCGGCAATTTTATCTCCTCACGGACATTGGAACGACAGAAGGATGAGCGAGGAAGTTCAGAAAAGATGCGCCTCCTTTGCCCGTTTGGGAGCCATCGTTTTTGCATACGATATGGTAGGCTATGGCGATTCTAAGCAAGTAACTCATAAAATGCCTCTTGCTCTTTTGCTACAAACCTATAACAGTAAACGTGTTTTAGACTACCTTTTGTCGCGGACTGATGTTGACTCCGAGCGCATTGGAATAACCGGTGCTTCTGGCGGTGGCACACAAACTTTCGTATTAACTGCTATTGATAAGCGAATTAAAGTATCGGCGCCTATTGTAATGGTATCGGCACATTTTTTTGGCGGATGCACTTGCGAAAGTGGAATGCCTATTCATAAGAGTGATCATCACCAAACCAGTAATGTAGAAATTGCGGCACTTTGCGCACCGCGACCAATGTTAATGATCTCCGACGGAATTGACTGGACAAGGAATACGCCGCGCGTTGAATATCCTTATATCCAAAAAGTGTATGCTTTGTATGATGCAGAGCACAAAACAGAACACGTTCATTTGCCTGCCGATAAGCATGATTACGGCCCATCCAAAAGGGTTGTTGCTTATAACTTTTTTGCACATCATTTAGGGCTTGAGGAAGATAATTTACCCTTCAATTATGGATACGATGAAAGTTTTGTAACCGTGTTACCAGCTGATGTTTTGCGCGTTTTCGATGAGGAAAATCCAATTTCTGAAAATGCATTAAAAGGAGAAGAAGCAGTAATCTCTTATTTGAATATCAAGTAGAACCCTTTTAAAATTATCTAATATGAATAAAATCCATTACTATTTCATCTTGATTGTAGTCTTATTTTCAGGATGTACAGCAAACAAATCGTATAATACAGTTAAAATTGGAATGTGCTCTGATGTACATCTCCCAACCATGCACGATTCTGAATACCGCATCACCAAATTTATCGACAGCATGAAAAATGCACAACCCGATTTTATAATTGAGTTGGGCGACTTTGGAACTCCTGATCCAAAATACGCGCACTTTTTTGATATCTGGAATTCGTTTCCGGGAGATAAATACCACGTTATTGGAAATCATGAAATGGATGGAGGCACTGCCAGGGAAGTAGCAGTGGAATATCGTAAAATGGAAAATTCATATTATTCATTTGAAAAAAATGGATTTCATTTTATTGTGTTGGATGGAAATGATAAAATAGATGAAAACGCAAAAGGCTATAAACAATACATCGGAAAAAAACAACAGGATTGGTTAAAACAAGATCTGGCAAAAACCAGTTTGCCAACGGTTGTATTTTCACACCAGGGATTAACCATTTCACCCGGAGCTGAAGAAGTGTACGGCGTTGAAAATTACGAGGAGATTCAAGGAATATTTGCAGGGCATAATCAACAAAAACCTTCAGCAAAAGTAATTGCTTGTTTTAACGGACATACGCATTACGATTATGCTGAAAAGGTAAATGACATTTGGTATATAACCATAAATTCTATGTCGTACCAATGGATGGGAGACAGTTACACACACATCCGTTACAGTGAAGAAGTTGATAAAGAGTTCAAATGGATAAAATATACCGCTCCGCACAAAGAACCACTTTTCACCATCGTTGAAATATCAACAGAAGGTTATATTAGCATTGAAGGAAAACAAACCGAATGGGAAGGACCATCTCTATGGGATTTGGGCTACCCGGAGGAATTAAAAAAATATGTTCGACCAGCTATTTCAAAACGGAAACTGGAATTTACGCTGGATTAAATTGAGGGCCATTCATGTTAACCAATAAACGAATGACATGCTGAAAATAAAACAAGACCTGAAAAAAGAACTTATTGAAAGTGGAATTTGGACAGCTTTGCTGACATTTGCCTTTTTGTCGATTTCGCGGAATAAAAATTCTACGAGTGAAATAATGACTTCCATTGGTCATTTTATTCTACTTTATTTTATCTTTTTTTCATTAGGACGCGAGAAAATCGTCGAATGGATGGGCAGTCTGGTTCGCTTCAATATTCACCGAGCCGTTATTTTTCCAACAGTATTGGTTGTTTTATATTACAGTTATATAATTATTCACGGTCAGAATCCATTACAGGGAACAGTATTTATGATCCCCTATTTAATCTATTTCCCAACCTTGGTTTTTGTTGCAAAAAAGGCAAATTCCGAAAAATTGGATTGGTTAGACTTTTCCGTTTTTATCTTGTACTTGCTTCCAACAACTTTGGTGGATTTTTCTCCGGCTACCGATATGCCAATTAGCGGAGGAGTGTTCGACTCTGTGTACAGAGTAGTAATTATGCTTGCAGTAGTTTATGCTTTTGTGCATGTTAGAGGCATAAAAGACGTTGGCTTTTTCCCCGTATTCAAGTTAAAATTTATATGGACTACAATCTGGGTGTGGTTGGCATTTTATGTCTTTGTTTTTATCATCGGATATTCAGTTGATTTTATAAAATTTGGTGGGCACGATGCCGTTTTTTCACCCATACTTGTTTCGATTGGAATTAGTGTCTTGGGTATATTTTTGCACACCGCTATTTTTGAAGAATTATTTTTTAGGGGATTGTTGCAAAATATGCTGACCAAACGAATTGCACAGAGCAACAGTTGGGAATCGTTTTGGAAATGGGGTGGAGCCATTTTAGTAATTCTTTCGTTACTTGCCGGTTTTTTAATGAAAGGAAGTATGTTTTGGTTTCCAGCTTTGGTCACAATTCTTTTGTTTCTGGCCGCTTATGCAATTGAACGATTTGGGAAGACCGAAAAAGGAGTTTATACGGCTCTCGTTATTACCAGTGTTATTTTTGGTCTGGTACATTTTCATTCCGGATCAATAATTTTTGTAGGCCTGGCCAGTATTGGAGGATGGGCGTATGGGTATACCTACATCAAAACAAAAAATGTATTCTATGCTGCGCTGGTTCATGCTTTGGTAAATTCTTCGCAGCTGATTTTCGGACTGGAATACATGAAGTAAAATAACTTTTAAGATGAATACAATTATGAAGTACATCAGATTCGCAATTCTGTTTGTTTTAATCATTTTATTTCATTCATGCACTTCTGAAAAAATTTCTTTTAATGCAATTGATTTAAAATGTGAATATTTATCGGCTCCAATGGGTGTTGAAAGTTTAAATCCCCGTTTATACTGGATTCTTAATTCTGAAAGAAGAGGAGCAAAACAATCCGCATATCAAATACTGGCAGCAACATCGCATGAACTTTTAAACGAAAAATATGCTGATCTCTGGAATTCAGAAAAAGTCAATTTAGATCAATCTATTCATGTAAAATATGTAGGAAAACCGTTAGAGACAGCACAAACTATTTATTGGAAAGTTCGTGTTTGGGATGAAAAAGACAATGTTTCTCCTTGGAGTGATGTTGCCAAATGGGACATGGCTTTTTTGCAAGAAAGCAACTGGAAAGCAAAATGGATTGGTTCATCAATCTCAAAATCAGGAAATGAGTGGGATTTGCCCTCACCCTATTTCAGAAAAGAAACTTTGATACAAAAAGAGATAAAAAAAGCAAGAGCATATATTAGCGGATTAGGTTATTACGAGTTGTATATTAATGGTCAAAAAGTGGGTGACCATGTTCTTTCGCCCAATCAAACCAATTACGACAGACGTGATGTTGAAAAATGGGACGAATCCAGAATTGGCAATATGAATACAACTGTTTTGTATGAGGTTTTTGATGTTACAGAATTCTTACAAAAAGGAGTAAATGCTTTTGGAGTTATTCTGGGTAATGGTTGGTATATTCAAGCTGACCGGCCGTTGGATAAAGGACTTTGGTATGATACACCCCGTTTAATAGCCCAGTTTGAGATTGAATATAAGGACGGGAGTAAGGAAATTATTTCCAGCGACGAAAGTTGGAAATCAGCTAAAAGTCCAATCGTCTATAATGGATTACACAGCGGAGAAATTTACGATGCCCGTTTGGAACAAGAGGGGTGGAATAAACCGGAATTTGAAGATTCGAATTGGGAAAATGCTGTTCAGGTAAGAGCTCCAACAGGGAAACTAAAAGCACAAATTGCACCGCCGGATCGGGTTACTAAAACCATAAACCCAATTTCGGTAACTGAACCTGAAGAAGGCATCTATCTTTTTGATATGGGGCAAATGTTTTCGGGTTGGGCACGACTTACAATTTCAGGTAAAAAGGGATCTGAAATTAAATTGAGATTT
>JABMPI010000475.1 GCA_013203755.1 Bacteroidota bacterium | reverse complement strand
GTTTTACTCTACCCAAAGCATTTTGAGGGTATTAAATTTCCCCCAAATCAATACTCAACTTGCACAGTAACTTCTACACTTTTAGCAATATTTGATGCGGGTTTTCCCTTTACAAAGGAAATTCCATAATCAGCTAAAGTTAAGTTGAATTTACTTTTTACATCAACTTTATTTCCTTTTACCACTACTGTTCCTTTTTCTGAAATTGGTTTTGTAACCCCTTTAAGAGTTAAATCGCCTTCAACATTTGCGTTATAACTCCCATCTTTTGTAAAATCAATTTCATTAATATTTGTTATCTTTCCTTTTAGTTTTGCTTTCGGAAATTCTTTGGTATTCAAAAACTTATCGCTGTTATAATGTTTCTGCATCAGTGCTTTTTCAAACTCAAAACTTTGCATTGGTATTGAAAAGATTACAGCGCCTGTTTCTTTATCTAAAGTACCTACAGTTGCATAGTTGTTGGCTTCTATGTTTTCTGCTGGCGTTGTGGAGAAGAACTTAATTTGAGATTTAGAACTTACCAGTTTCTGACCGTAAGCCGAAGATGTAACTATAAAAGCTACAATTGCGATTAATAAACTTAATTTTTTCATGATTCTTATTTTATAATTAGTATTGATTTCTATTTGATTACAACATTACTTTTTTCAAGAATTACATTTTCATACAATTCCAGGTCTTCATCGAAGGTCGCTCCCGAACGGATTACTCCTTTTACCGTAACCAATTCGCCAATTTTAAGGTTCGATGCATTCAAGTTGGTTTCTTCGGTAAAAGTTGCACTCACGCCGGCTTTATCACTCGCACGTTTTAATAACACCACTTGCTGTTTATTAAAATTTTCAGAGACTTTACTTACTATTCCCTCTATCTCTAAAATTTTGGAATCTCCGTCAACAGCAAGATATTTTGTATTCGCTGCATCCATATCTGCCACGTACTCGTTAACAATTTGTGTACTTGTAAATGCATAATCAGCATCTGTGTTTTGAACATCGCGATGTGGCATATTAAATAGATAGAATCCAACCGCCCCAGCAACAACAACTCCAATTATTGCTACAATTATACCTGCTTTTATAATCTTTTTTCGTTTCATTTTATTGAATTTTTAAGTTGTTTGATTTTACTATGTATGTAGTCGTTAGTATCTGAAAAACCTGACAAATAATTTATTTATTTCAAATTAACCTTAAAGTTGTAACAGCTGTACAAGGGCTACAACCATTAGTACCAGTGCAATAACCCGATTAATATTTTGAGAAAGAATATGGGAGTGAGTGGCCATCTTTTTACCCAGAAGGGCATAAATTCGTAATACAGCAAGTTTTCCAATCCAAACACCAACTACAAACAATAAGGTTTGAATAAGAGTGGAGGGGAACAGATCTCTAATTGAAAGATAGGATACAGCAATTAGCCAAAACAGAAAAACCTGAATGCTGATTAAATTTAGGAACGCTCCTTTCAAAAATCCAAAAGATGAAGAACTGATTTCTTTATTTTTAACATCGTTCTTTTTCAACCAGAAAACGGTACTGGAAACCATTAACACTGCAACTACAATAAGTTTAACCCAAATGTTCCCATTGAAAAAATCTTTCAAAAAGGTACCTGCCAACAAAGCGGTAAGTGCAAATAATATCTCAATCAGTGCAGCGCCGTAAGCAATTTTCATCGATTTTCTAACATTCACTTTTATGGATGCATCCACCACCGAAAGATTTACTAACCCAACCGGCATTGCACCAATGGCACAAACCAGAGTGCCAAGAAATAAATATGTTATTGAATTGGTAACCATTAGTATAAGATTTATTAAGGCAATTTTGGGATGTAATTATCAAATATTTTTATCAGGTCATTTCTCGTAAGCTCTCCATTTTTTGAATAAATCAGCTTCCCATTATCGTACAATGCCAAATATGGAACACCTCCAATTTTTAGCTCTTTAACCAGTTTTTTGCTGGCATCTACATTCACTTTAACAATGTTAATTCGCTTGTGGTAATCTACTTTTAGGCTATCGATAAGAGGCATCATTTTACGACAAGGTCCACACCAGGGTGCATAAAAATCGATAAATACCGGCTCGCTGGAATCAATCAACTTTGTATATTCCGCAAATTCCATTTTATTGTCGGTATCTGGTCTGGCATTTGGATCAACTACAACCGGGAGGTTTTTTAATTCCCAATCCATAATACCATGCTCCAGATTATATACATTTTTATATCCGTTTGCGATCAAATATCTGGCGGCTTTTTCGCTGCGATAACCGGTATTGCAATACAAATAAATGGGCTGGTTTTTTGGCAAAAGCAATAACTTATTTTTAAAATTGAAAGCATAAAAATTAAGCTGTCCCGAGTTGGAAATATGCCCGTTTTGAAACTCCGACGAAGTACGCACATCAAGCAAAGCGCCCGTGTCATTCTTTATCAATTCGCGAAATTGCAAAGAATTAACCTGCTTAATGCCACTATTTTGTGCCACCGACAAAAGAGTTATTAACGAAAACGCGATTGAAAAAATAATGTATTTCATTCAAAATAGTTTTGTAACAATATTTATACTCAAACCAAATAGTTTTTCGGTTTTTAAACTTGTTCTTTTTATCCACATCTTCATTAAAATTCATAGTAAACCTCCAAAACGAAATGTATTTGATTTGTCATTCAATTGTAACGAATTTTAAAATTAAGCGTCTCACAAAACAGAAACGACAAAGTGCCTTGAAGTTATGAAAACAAAATATATATTATTCACACGAATAAAATGGGCGTTTGTCGAATAAATGAAGACAATAAACAGAGAATTGTTCAATTTTAAACTGAAAACAAAAAATCAATTGCCTACTCCGCCATGTGTGGGCAGAAAACAAAAAACAATGATTAATCTTAACAATGTTCACAAATCGTATGTCACCGGTAGCAATTCGCTGCATGTTCTGAAAGGAATTGACCTGGAAATTAAAAGGGGAGAATTCGTTTCTATTATGGGTTCTTCCGGTTCAGGGAAATCAACTTTATTAAATATCCTTGGTATTTTAGATAATTACGACCAGGGTTCGTACTATTTAAATGGAATGCTGGTAAAAGATATGAGTGAAAAACAAGCTGCCAAACTACGTAATGAGTTGGTTGGATTTGTCTTTCAATCGTTTAATTTGATTTCGTTTAAAAATGCCATGGAAAATGTTGCGCTTCCGTTATATTATCAGGGAGTAAATCGTAAAAAACGCAACAAAATTGCATTGGAGTATCTGGACAAAATGGGGCTGTTGGATTGGGCGGAACACATGCCCAACGAAATGTCTGGCGGTCAAAAACAGCGGGTAGCAATTGCCCGTTCATTAATTTCGAAGCCTAAAATTATTTTTGCCGATGAACCTACCGGAGCGCTGGATACAGGCACTTCGTACGAAGTTATGGAAATTCTGAAAGAGATTAACAACGATGGGATTACCGTTATTTTGGTAACACACGAACACGACATTGCAGCAATGACGCATAAAATTATTCGACTGAATGACGGAGTTATTGCAGAAATTATTAAAAATGGTGACTTAAAAAGCTGGAAACACCAATACGCAAAAGAGCTGGAAACAGCGTAGAATAGTATTCAGTCTCAGTTGGCAGTTTTTAATTGCAACATTCAATCTTAAAATTTCAACTATCATGTTTGACATCGATAAATGGCAGGAGATTCTTGCTACCATCAAAAAAAATAAAATGAGGACTTTCCTTACAGGGTTCAGTGTAGCCTGGGGGATTTTTATGCTTATGATTTTATTAGGCTCCGGCAATGGCTTGAGTAACGGTGTTTCGCAAAACTTTATGCGTAATGCGGTTAACGCCATGTGGTTATGGAGCGGCGAAACCAGTATTCCATATCAAGGAATGAAAGAGGGACGGCAAATTCGGTTTACAAATGCAGATTACGAAACTATAAAAGATATTCCCGGAATTGAAAATACTTCAGGTAGATATTATATAAGCGGGAATACTTTTTCGTATGGAAGTGAATATGGTAGTTACACGGCAATAACGTGTCATCCCGATTTAAAAGATGTCGAGTCGATTGACATTATTGAAGGGCGTTTTGTGAATGAAATAGATATAAATAAAGCACGGAAATCGGTGGTGCTGGGTAAGGATATTTACGATGCTCTTTTTAAAGAAAAAAATGCCATTGGAGAATATGTACGGGTAAATAATATCCCTTTTAAAGTAGTAGGAATTTGTAAAGAAGGGGGCGGCACTCGTCACCGAAACGCATACATCCCGGTTTCTACAGGGCAGAAAGTATTTAACGGCTCTAATCGCTTACATAATTTTGCATTAACGATTGATGCCAAAACTGTGGCAGAAAGTCAGGCCATCGAAACGCAGGTTCGCGAGACCCTTGCACGCAAACATAAATTTGATGCAACAGATAGATCGGCAATGGGATCGTACAACAAATTGGAGGATGTTTTACAAACCATGAAAATTTTTCAGGCAATAAATATATTCATTTGGATTATTGGTATTGGAACCTTAATCGCCGGTGTAGTTGGGGTGAGCAACATCATGCTAATTATTGTAAAAGAGCGTACCAAAGAAATTGGTATTCGTAAAGCAATTGGTGCCAGTCCTGCGTCGGTTATCGGGTTAATTCTGCTTGAATCGGTATTAATTACAACCATTGCCGGATACATCGGGTTGGTGCTTGGAGCCGGATTAATGGAGGGGATCAATTTTATTGTTGAACAGCAATATGCAGCTTCGGCAGCTACCAACGGAGGAAATGGAGAAACAATATTTCGTAATCCTACAGTTGATTTGAATGTCGCAATGTTTGCAACTATGTTACTTGTTTTTGCAGGTACATTGGCAGGTTATATTCCGGCAAAAAGGGCTGCTCGTATTAAACCAATTGAAGCCTTGCGCGACGAATAATCTTAAACTTTTTACTCGAAACTTTAAACTCAAAAAAAGATGTTCGATTTAGACCTTTGGAAAGAAATAATAAGTGCCTTAAAGAAAAACCGCATGCGTAGTTTTATGACTGCATTTGGAGTTTTTTGGGGAATATTTATGCTGATAATTATGTCGGGTGCAGGCAAGGCGTTGGAAAACGGTATAATGGGCGGGATTAGCGCATTTGCATCTAACTCTGCATTTTTTTGGACTGAACCCACAAG
>JABMPI010000474.1 GCA_013203755.1 Bacteroidota bacterium | reverse complement strand
GTACCTCTTCTTTTGGACGCGTTAATTCCTGCAAGTATTTCTGATTATTTTTAGTGTAACCAGTGATGGTATTTGGAGAAATCCCCAGAATTATAACTTTGGGTTGTTCTGATTTTATTAGCTTCTCTTCAGCAGCCTTAAACATTCCATTATTTAACCCTCCATTGGAAAACCCAAAGTTCAGGACTTTTAAACCTGATAATTTTTCTTCCATGACTTCCGGCGATAATCCACGGTAAACTCTGGAATCGCCCATTAATATCACATTGTATTTTGAAGGAGCAAAAGTCTTTTTAGTCCAAAACATATCACCCAGGTACTTCTCCTTATTTTTAGGCATCACAAAACTTAATGCGGTTGCCAGAAGTAAAGCCAGTATTATAGTTATTGATATGTTCGGTATTCTTTTCATTGTTTAAAATTGGAAATATATAAATTCACTTCCTTCACCTCTTAAAAATATAATTGATGTAATAACAAGCGCATAAAAAATCATTTCAATTAGTACATGTTTCCATTTAAAGTAGGTATCGGTTTTTGTGATTACAATCATTTCTCTAATAACCATTATTGAAATAAATACAGTACCATTTAATCCCCAACCCAATTGCAGTGGTCCTTTAAATGCAAATAAGATTTGAATAATCTCCCAGGCCTGATCGATTGTTTCTGCCCTAAAAAACACCCAGGCAACTAAAACCTGAATGGTAACCAAAAGCCAGGTAATTATACGAGTAATAATAAAACGATTCATTTTTTCCGGCCAATTTGTGATTCGTTCTATGGATAAAAACATGGCATGAACTGCACCCCAGAGAATGAATGTCCAGGCGGCGCCATGCCAAAAACCCGAAACGACCATAGTAATCCAAAGATTAATGTAGGTTCTAAACTTGCCCTTTTTGCTTCCTCCCAAAGGAATATAGAGGTAATCTTTAAACCAACTTGAAAGAGAGATGTGCCAACGTGTCCAGAATTCACGGAGTGATGTAGAAATGTATGGGTGATTAAAATTGTCGGGGAAATCGTAGCCCATCCATTTGGCAAGTCCGCGGGCAATATCGCTGTAGCCTGCAAAATCGCAATAAATTTGGAAAGCAAAAGCAATCATGATTCCCCACCAATAGGCAGAAGATTGGTTAAGTTCCGGTGAACTAAAAGCAGTAACAACCAAGGGTGCAAGGTTGTCTGCAATCACCATTTTTTTGAAATACCCACGTACAATCAATTGAAACCCACTCCATCTATTCTCTTTTGAAATGGATGTTACCTTTAACATTTGTGGTAGCATCTCTTTAGCCCGAACAATTGGACCTGCTACCAGCTGAGGAAACATTGCCAGATAAGCGTAAAAGTGAATGATGTTTTTTGTTGGCTTTATTTTCCCCCGATATACATCGAATGTATAACTCATACTCTGAAAAGTGTAAAAGCTAATTCCAATGGGAGTGACAAGAAAAAAGTCTGGTGTATTTGCCACCATTGAAAAGGTGCCTTGCAGTTTTAATAAACTGTCAATATTTTCAGCAATAAAACCGGAGTATTTAAATAGCGAAAGTGAACCTACATTAGCAAAAACAGAGAGCAAAAAAAAGAGTTTCTTCTTTTTGGGAATTCCCTCAATTCCTAATGCGGCGAAATAATCAACCAGCCCGCTAAAGATGATTAGAAAAATAAAACGCCAATCCCACCATCCGTAGAAAAAGAATGATGCAATTATAAGCCAAATTAACCTGCCTTTAATCCTTTTACCAAGTAGCTTGGTTACAAAGAAAAAAATTAGTGCAAATACAATAAATATGAGCGAATTGAAAAGCATAGTTTGATTTGGCAGGTAAAAATAGAATTTTTTGAAAGATTAGTATTGAATTGTCAACAATATCAGTTTTCAATTTTCTTTAAACAACAATTCCCTTTTTAAAATCTGCTAATTTAAGGTTGCTTTCCATTTCAGGTATTTATGGAATTTATTTTTTTGACGAGTTATTCCTGAAGAAAAAAATAGGAGTAGAATGAATTTCTAAATTTTCACTATACAAGAATCGGGCAACCAACCTTCATTTCCATCTGCCAGTTTAATTTCTTTCCAGGTATCCAGACTGTCGGTAATTTCAATTTTTAACCCTTCGTAAATGAGGAATAAATCGGTGCCGGTTTGTGTGGGAGAACTTTTTACGGTTACACGAGGACAAAAAACGATGGCATGTTTTCTATTTGTAATAACCTCTTTTTGCTGGCTGGCAAACGAAAAAGTAAAGCCCGAAAATACAATGGCAATTATTCCAAACCAAAATGTAATTCTCTTAATGGCAGAGCTTCTGCTAAACACAAAAAAACCAAGGAAAATCAGAAACAGAATAAATGCCCCGATGCTAATTGCCGACCAAGTATCTGTTGGATATTTATTGGTAACCGAAGTGCGCCAACGTAAGAAAAAAGGCTGGGGTAGTGCTTCTATTTTTGTAACTACAAACTGATTGGCAATTTGTAAGTTAAAATCAATATCTGCATCGTGAGGTGCCAAAACTTTTGCCCTTTCGAAATTTAAAATGGCTTTATTTACGTCACCGGTTTTGTAGTATGCATTGCCAAGGTTGAAATAGAGTTTTGCCGATTCTTCGCCGGTTTGCACAATTTTTTCGTAAATAGACAGTGCTTGCTGATATTCTTCAGTGGTATAAAAAGCGTTGGCTTTTTCCCAAAGTTGTGTTTTGTTTTCTTGTGAAAATGAATTCCACGAAATTAGAATTCCGAGGAAGAATAAAATATAAATCTGTATGTATCTCTTTGTCTTCATTTGTCAACTTTTTGTTTGCGGCGCATGGTAATTAACATCTTTGAATGATGAACCGTGGATGCGCCTTTTTTTATTCCGTTTTCAGTCCCCGGTTTAAATCCGGGGTTATTCAAATTTTGCCCTTTCAGTGCTTTTTTATCTTTTTTCTTCTCTTACTGTTCACTGCGACTTATTACTTCTTAATTTGTTTTTCAAACCGACTCATTGTCGATTCTGCTTTTTTATACAATTCGCCTCTGGCTTCTGAGCCTCCTGCGGGTGCGTATCTTGCAAATTCGCAATGTTCAATAACTTCAATATAATCGTCGATTACCTCTTGTGTTACGTTTCTTTCCTGCAATTTTGCAACTGCCGATTCGCGATTTAGTTCGGCTACCGGAATTCCCAGTTTGTCGCTTAAATAGCCAAGGAATGCTTTTAATATTTCATCGTGAAAAGCTTCGTTGTTGTTGTTCTTCATAAAACCAGCCGCTGCTTTCAAACGCTTTTTAGC
>JABMPI010000473.1 GCA_013203755.1 Bacteroidota bacterium | reverse complement strand
GTAAATCCAAAACCATAACCTTCAAGAATAAGCATGGGGTAAGCTACATCAGTGCGATTAATACCGGCAAGGACTTCATCGATTTCCATTCTAAAGAAATGCTTATCTGTATCGGTATGGAGTATACTTTTATGTTTTCGTGCCAGGTTCTCGAAATAGGTAATCAGATCGCTAAATTTTGCCATAGATTATTTTTTCGGGTTGGATTTAATCCGGTTTGTAAGGTGTCGCAATACATTGTGCACAGGTAGGTTTGCATAATTGTCTTCATTGATGATATCATCCCCAACCAATCCATCAAAAACCTTAATCCAGCTGTTTGGATCCCGTTTAGGGATTGGTTTCTCTTTAGCAACATTCTCGTCATCCCTTGATTGTTTATTGTCCGATTGTTTTTGAAACACCATAGGATAAACGGAGCAGAGCCAATCCCGAATAAGATGGTAATTTATTACAATCGCTTCCCGGGCAAGAAGGTCTGTTTTACCTATGCACCCATGATTTGCTTCAATAAAATGTTCTATGAATCTTCGCCCTGATGGGATATACGTGGCAGCAATAAATTTATTCAAATCGTTTACATCGGAAGACTCCTGGTAATTACCAAAGTAGGTATCCATAAATATAAATTGCCCAAAAGTTACTCCTGCCAACTTCGGTTTGGGATGAATCAGAACTAAACCAGAATCCGATCCAAACCCCGAACCTTTACAATTGAGCTTCTCAATGATAAATTCATTGTAAGGTTTGTCAGAATGAAAAGAGTCAAACAATTCAATTAACTGGAATCGTTGATACTCATCCAATCTGCCAATCATCCTTTCTGAAAGACTGGTCATGATGGAAAGGAATTGTACATCAGAGATTGAGTTTTTCATCAGGCAAGCAATTGCAATCAATTGTTTGGGATTTGTTTCGCTCCACTCAGAAGGAAAATTCCCGGTAAAAAAGCGCGTGTACTTCAATCCTCGAAAAGGTTGGTATTCGATGGTTATTTTTCTCATGCCCAGAATGTTTTTTTATTGGTGTTGTCCCGGTTAAAGAGGGAACCTGTTGTTCCTGAAAAGTCTTCCCATGCATCCATGTTTGCAAGCAGATAGCTTTTCAAGGCATCGAGGTAAGAATTACCGATAAACCGGTTGCGTTTTATCATAGCCAAAATTCGATCTTCGGAACTGGGTTGTTTTATTTTGTTGTCGGGTGAATTTCCATTCAGCTTTTCAAAATACAAACCATTGTTTCCCAGAGTTGCTCCGGTCTCTTCCATAAGTAAAGCGGTTGCAAAATAGATCAGTGGTTTACGGATATACGGCAGTATAGCAGTCACTTTTGCAGGAATAACATCGAGTATCATTCCTGCTTTAATTTCCTGATATATTACTTCACCCAATGCCAGACGAAGGATTGTATCTTCGATAAAAGCAAGGTGCGGTTTAAGGCTAAGAAAAGTCAAGCGACTTCCAAAAATGTTATACGGAATTTTCTCCAAAATATCAACCGTAGGAATAAACGAACCTTTAAATTCAGTCCAGTTGGCAGAGGCTTTAAATTCAGTAAAATGCTGAATGTTCTGTTCCAAATAAACCAGAATTGAATCCAGTGCATTAAACCCGGCATCGGAAAAATACTTTTTCAAGTTATCTTCCTGGTATTTATAAAGGCCTTTCACACGATCAGATTCAATACGTTGAAATCCGGCATCTGATATAGAAACATTCAGAAAATCGTAGCCAACAAAATAGGCAAGATGAATCAAAGAATGTTGTACTTTTAAAAGAAGTTCGTTCATTGCCAGTTGCACATCTGTAAGATTAGCAATAGGCAAAACGCCATAAAACTCCAAAAGCTCATCGTACATGTCAGTCCCAAGAAGAGTTTTGATGTACTTATTTTCAGCGTTTGTAATATGAGGTTTAAGGCGGTTAAAATCGTTTCCCACACCAATGGGTAGAAAGGTTTTTATTTCTGTGATAGTTTTAAAAAGCATTAGCTAAGTGTTTTTTGTGTTCCTGCTCCGGTATCTAAAGTAGTTAGGATGGTATTTCTGAATCTCCACTCAATGTTTTCATCTGCACCATTAAAACGGATAAATGTTTCCAAGGGATCAAGTAGGTTTTGACGGTCGAGCCAGGCATTTGCAATGTTTACTAAAAATGCTTCCCTGATATTAGAGCCACCTTGATTCCCTGCGTAAGTTCCACCGGGCATTCCTGCGCCCAATACATTCGGGTTCAGCATTAAGGAAAAAAGT
>JABMPI010000472.1 GCA_013203755.1 Bacteroidota bacterium | reverse complement strand
TTGAGTATGAGGTTCGTAATGATCGTCAAATTATCTTGAAAGAAAAATCAAAGGAAAATGTAATTTTAATTCAACAAGAGAAAAAAAGTATTTCAGGAATTGTGTCAGGTACAGATGGTATTCCAATTCCGGGAGTTTCTGTTATTGTGCAAGGTACAACCGTTGGTGTTACTACAAGCATCGATGGAGAATTTAAACTCGAAGTACCTTCTACAGCTCAAACTTTGGTATTCTCTTTTGTTGGAATGAAAGCTCAGGAAGTCTCAATTGCCGGGAAAAGCATTTTTAGTATAATAATGCAAGAAGAGACAATTGGACTTGAAGAAGTTGTGGCAATTGGTTATGGTAGTCTGAAAAAGAAAGACATTACCGGTGCTGTTACTTCTGTAAGAAGTAGTGACTTTAATAAAGGTGTTGCTTCTTCTCCAGGGCAGTTGCTGCAAGGTAAAGTGTCGGGTGTAAACATTACCTCCTCAAGTGGTGCGCCTGGTAGCGGACAAAGAATAACCATTCGTGGTCAGGGTACTATCCGACAAGGCTCCGGTCCATTATTTGTTATCGATGGATTTCCAATTGGTTTAGCTGGAACCGGTTCAGGAAGCAGTCCGTTGAACTTTTTAAATCCCGAAGATATTGAAACAATGGATGTGTTAAAAGATGCATCGGCTACTGCTATTTATGGTTCACGTGGTGCAAACGGGGTTATCCTTATTACCACTAAAAAAGGTAAATCAGGAGTATCTAAGGTCTCAATTTCTTCAAACGTTGGGATATCAACAATCGCAAAAAAAATGCCTGTATTTGGTGCTGATGAATTCCGCAAACAGGTGGTAGCTGTAGGAGGTCTTATTGAAGACAGACAAGGAAATACTGACTGGCAGGATGAATTAACCAGAACAGCAATAACTCAAGACCAAAACCTGATTATGTCGGGGGGGACAGATAAATTGACTTATCGCGCTTCTCTTGGATATTTAGACCAAGAGGGTATTGTTTTGAATACTGGTATTAAAAGATATAGCGGAAGAGTAAGTGCAACTCAAAAATTGATGGATGGAAGGTTAAATATCGATTTTAATCTGAATTCAACCATCGAAACAAGTGAAAATGGGCACATGGGAACATTGGTTGCTAATATGCTTACTTTTAATCCAACCTATCCTGCTTATGATTCCAATGGTGAATCAACTAAATTTCCGGACAAAATCAATCCTCTAATTCAGGCAGATTTGTTTACAAATTTCAATGAAAGTCGTAAAATGTTTGTCAACATTGCACCATCATTTGAAATTATTGATGGTTTGGTTTATAAACTGAATTTTGGTTACTCGAATAGCTCATCTGAATCTGATAATCAGGAAATGCCAAGTATAGACCCGTTTGTTGAAGGACGTTTGGGGCAAGGATTTTCTAATAGCACAAGTACGCTGATAGAAAACTATTTAACGTACAATTTAGATATCGATGACCACAATGTAACTTTGTTGGGTGGATATTCCTTCCAGAAATCAGAATGGAGAGGCAGAAATTGGAATATTGATCAATTTGAAGCCAATGGCATAGAGCCACGTTATAACCCAGGTTTGGGACAGTTACTTACACTCGCTGAAAATAGGCCTTCCGGTTCGGCAAGGATTGATGAACTTCAGTCTTATTTTGGTAGAGCAACTTACAGTTATCAGGGTAAATATATGGTTACCGGTACGGTAAGAGCAGATGGTTCCTCCAGGTTTGGAGGGAATAACAAGTACGGTACTTTCCCGTCATTTGCAGCAGGTTGGAGGATTTCTGAAGAATCGTTTATGGAATCATCACCATTTAGTAATTTAAAGCTACGTGCAGGTTGGGGGCAAACGGGAAACCAGGAAATTCCCAGTAAAATTACTCAGGCGTCCTACGAATCAACTAACAGTGGTAAGGCAAGTTACCCATTAAGTGAAACAGGGCCTTATCCGGTTGGAACAATTTATACGCGTTTGGCAAATCCTGACATTCAGTGGGAGGTTTCTACACAAACTAATATTGGATTAGACTTTGGATTGTTGGATGGAGCACTTTCCGGAACAGTCGATTATTTTCATAAAGTTTCAAATAATATTTTGGTTCAAGTTGCTGCATTTGACCCGGTATCTCCGGCACCTACTTATTGGACGAATGTTGATGGTATGAACATCGTTAATAAAGGATTGGAAGTAGCCCTGGACTATCAATATAGAAATGACAATGGATTTTCATACTCTGTTGGTGCTAATGCTACTTTTATTGACAATGTAGTTGAAGATTCTCCGTTTACTGTGCTGACAACTGGATCTGCTTCAGGTTCAGGTCAAACAGGAGCTACAATTAACGGAATGATAAATGGTTATCCAATTGGTTCTTTTCACATGCTAAAGTTCACAGGAATAGGGGCAGATGGTCTTTCAACTTATGAGGGAGGTGACAAAAATCCAATGGTGGTTGGAAGTGCATTACCGGATATGATGTATAACTTTTACGCTAATATGAGTTACAAGAAATTTGATTTAAGCCTGAATTTTAATGGCGTTTCCGGAAACGAACTTTATAATCATACTGCCATGAACAAATTTTACAAAGCTCAGCTGGCAACTTCAAACAATGTAACGGCAAAAGCTGTTGAATTTCCTGAAGAAGCCATTACCAATGCAGCACTTGTATCCACACGTTATCTGGAAGATGGTTCCTTCTTTCGTTTGAACAATGCAACTTTAGCTTATACTTTTGACACGAATTCCATGGGTATTGGAAACTGGGCAAAACAAATGCGTTTATCTTTTACCGGTCAGAATTTATTTATAATTACAAATTATAGTGGATTTGACCCGGAAGTGAACCCGGATAAATCCAGTGGAGGAGTACAATCGTTTGGAATAGATGATAATGGTTATCCAAAAGCCAGGTCATTTGTTGTTGGACTAAACGTAACGTTTTAATTAATTTAACATGAAAAATCAAATGAAAAATAAGATAAAATTTGCCTTTTTGGCATTTGCCATGCTTTTTAGCTGGAGTTGTACAGACCTGGAGGAGCAGGTTTTAGACGAGTCTCTTACGGGGAGTGTATCTGAAGATGAAATTATAACAAGTGTGGTTGCACCTGCTTATGCATTGCTTCCCCGACTTTTCTTGCATACACATTTATTTTGCCTTCAGGAAATTTCTTCTGATGAAGGGATTTTGCCTGCCCGTGGAGGGAAAGACTGGTATGACGGTGGAGTTTTTTACCAATTGCACCAACACGAATGCCTGTCAACAAATAATAAGATTAAGGATACCTGGAATGACCTTACGCTCTTGCTTTCAAGATCTGTGAGTGCGATAGCTACCTTAACTCCAATGGCGGAAACAGATGCCTCAGCTAAGACATTTCTGGCAGAGGTGAGAGGAATGCGGGCATTTTACAGCATGTTAACACTGGATTTGTGGGGAATCGTTTTTCAAAAAGATGATCCAAATGAGCTGTCTATCGTTTTACGCGGAGATGAAGCAGTTGAATATATTAAGTCTGAATTAGAAGCTGTTGTTGGCGATTTAAAAACTGATGTTGGCCCCGGGCGATTAACAAAAGGTGGAGCCTATGCGCTTCTTACACGTTTGCACATCAATGCTGCAGTATGGCGCGATCCTTATGCAACAAGTTTCAGTTTTACTGATGCGGACATGGATAAAGTAATTGAGTACAGTACCAAGGTGATAAATGATTATGATTATGCCATGTCTCCAGAGTATTTTGATTGTTTTGCTAATGATAACCATACCAATAAAGAATTGATTTTTGCTATTGATCAACGTCCTGACATGAGTGAATCACATAATCGTATGTGTTATTGGTCAATGTCTGGTCATTTTTATGGTAATCCATTATTCCCTGGTGGAGATGGTACAGATGGTGGAGCAATTACACAAGAGTTTTATCAGAGTTGGGTAGATGCTTATGGCGATGTTGATCCTGCAGAGGCAGATTGCAGGTTCTGGTGGGAAAGGTTAGTTGTTCCTGCAGATTCAACAATTGCAGTTGAAGATTTTCACCTAAACCGGGGAATTTACCGGGGCTTACAGATTGGTTTGCAAAACGACGGACACAAACAACCATTTAAGGTTGATGGAGAAGGCGAATATTATTTGGGACCCATGAGAGATTATAGAAGAGCTGCCGCTGATGCTTTTGTAGATTATCTTTTAGAGATTGACTTTACAGCTGAAGGAAGTGATTATAACAGAGGATACAGGGTACAAAAATACGATTGGAGTAGAGTTTCACACAATGGAACAAGCAAAGGCGAACATGACCTTGTAATTGTCCGTTTGGCCGATATGTATATGTTGAGAGCTGAAGCAAAACTTCAAAAAGGAGATGCTACTGGTGCACTTGCAGATGTAAACTTTGTTAGAGCATCAAGAACAGCCAGGCCGGAAGTTACACCACCAGCTTTAACAGAGATGAATATTGATATTCTTTTCCGCGAGCGTGGATTCGAATTTTACTGGGAACACCAAAGAAGAACAGATATGATTCGTTTAGGAAAATACGAAGATCCATTGATTGAGAAAACCAACAGTGATGTTAAAAAACGTCTTTTCCCAATTCCACAATCGGCAATTGATGGCGCATCTGTTGCTGAAGGATTCCTTACTCAAAATGATTCATATTAATAGTATATAGTTAGTTTAGATTACGGTAAAGGCGGACAAATTTTTGTCTGCCTTTACTATTTTATGCTTTATGTTTATGCCTGATAATTTGGAAAAGCATTGCAATAGAAACAACCCGATTCAAAATATTTTGAATCGGGTTGGTTGCTTTAAACTTTGAACCTTAAACTCAAAACTTTCTTTTACTGCATCTGCCAATTCAGTTACACAAAAATTTTCCTTTTCCAGATTAGACAGGATAATTTCTGTGAGTTTTTGGATAAAAACCTGATTCGAGGAATTAGCTTGATTCATGGTTGTAGTTGTAACATGTTGTTACATACCCAAAAACAGAAAAAGTATTCAATCCGAAGTGAATAATAAAAAAGCTACCTGTTTCAAAATAAATTTGAGACAGGTAGCTTTTACTTGTAACTTTTCTATTTCATCTCCCAATCATCTGTTCTAAACGACGATGCAGGTAATCCTTCGTTGTTAAAAAGTTCGCCAACAACAAAATCGTCAAATGCATAACGAACTGCAACAGGTTTTTCAACTGATGGAGAAAACAGGGTGATTCCTTTTCCGGTAATAGTGGCTTGTGCCGGATAAAAACGTTTGTTTTTGCCAGCGATTTTAAAATTAACCAGCTCTTTTCCAAAAGTAGTTAATCCATGTTTTGCATGTCTAAAAGTAAGTTTTACAACACTTCCTTCAGAGGTCATGTTGTCTAGTTTTGGACCGGAAAATTCGAATCCTGTCATTTTATATGTTTTGGCTAGTGCCAAATAAGCCAACCGTTCACCGGCTGCTTTTTTGTCTGCAGGGTGGATGCATGTTTTTTCGCCAACATCCATTAAACAAGCCATTCCCATGTTTGGGAGAGCCATTGAAGCTTTATACTGGGCTTCGCGAAGGTAAGCTGAATTTAACCCACCTGTGCCATAATCGAACGGTGCAATCTGGCAGTAGTAAAAAGAAAAGTCACCAATTCCCCATTCAGCGCGCCAGTTTTCAATTAAGCCCGGCATTAGTTTTTCGTATTCTTGAGGTTCGTTACGGTTCGATTCACCCTGGTACCACAAACCACCTTTTATTGCATAGCCAACCATCGGATTAATCATCGCATTAAAAAGAACGGTTGGCGTTTGTGGAGAAAGATCGCCTTCTTGTTTTTTATCAGGGAGATTAACCCAATCAAAATTTTTAATTCCACTTTCGCTAATCCAGGGTTCAATTCGGGTACCGCCCCAGGCAGAACAAATTAATCCAACCGGAACATCCAGTGCATCTTGAATCATTCTTCCAAAGAAATAAGCCGTTGCGCTAAAATCTCCTACATTTCCCGGATTGCATTCCAACCATTCACCCGAAAAATCATCCTTTGTTTCAAGGCTCTTTTCCCGCACAATGCTTATTAATCTGATGGATTTATTGGTTGAAGTTGCAATAGCTTCGTTAGAACCCAGAACCGGTTGATTTTGGTAGCCATTCATAATCATTTGCATGTTCGATTGCCCTGAACAAACCCAAACTTCACCAATTAAAACATTATTTAGTTTTAAGGTTTTACCGTCTGAAATGTTTATTGAAAACGGCCCGCCTGCAGATGGAGTATTTACTTTCAATTTCCAGTTTCCATCAGAGTCAGCTTTGGTGGAATAGCTTTTATTATTCCACGAGGTTGTAAC
>JABMPI010000471.1 GCA_013203755.1 Bacteroidota bacterium | reverse complement strand
TTGCGAAGTCATAAAATAAAGGAGTTTACTTTTGTAAATGACTGTTTTTCTGACAAGCGTAACGCAGAAGTCGGACTTTATGGACGAACACTAATTAGTGTTTAACAAGTAGCTTCTTCGAAACAGACTGTTCTTTGGTTTTTATTCGAACAAAATAAACTCCACTTATTAAGCCTGAAATATTTATTCCGTTAGAAATTGAATAGTAACTTTCCTGTAAAACCACTTGTCCGTTTAAATTGATTAGAGAAATTTCTTCAATATTTAGTAAAGAACTGCTCTTGAAATACAAGTTGTTTTGAGCCGGATTTGGATAAATAACCAGTTCATTTAAATTGTTGGAGTTGATATTTTGTAGTGTTTCGGTTTTGAGTACTATGTTAAGTTGGAGTTGTCCACCATTGCTCTCAATAATAATTTTAGTAGAATCGCGACCAATATTTTTGGGTGAATAATATACTTCAAAAGTGTAGTCTTCTGCACCTTTCAATTTTGTATTTATATCAAAATTGGCTGAAAATTCATCACCAAAAGGCAAATCAATTGATGAAAACTTAAGCGTGTCGTTTCCTCTATTTGTAATTGTAAATTGTAAAGTGTCTGTTTCATCAATTACAATTGTGTCCGTGGCAATTCCATTGTTTGAAGCCAGCATAATTTTAGGAGCCAATTCAGAGGTGGTCGGATAACCTTTATTTTTCCATGAACTTATTCCACCTTGCATTTCATAAACCTCAGAAAAACCAAAGTTTCTCATTTTTGTTAATGTGCCGGCGCTTCTGCTGCCGCCCTGACAATGGATCAAAAAAGTTTTGTGTTTTGGTAAAGCATTTAATTGTGCATCAATATCGCTGTCGTAATAATTCCGGTTAATGGAACCCTGCAAATGGTCTCCAATCCACGAGCTGGGTGTTCTCACATCCAAAATCACAAAATTCGGATTTTCAACATTTGCTTTTACCAAACTGTCGCACTTTTCCGCCGAAATTGTTTTATAAATATTTTCCGCAGATAAATTGCTAAAGGAAAAAAAAAGGCTGAATGTGAATAGAAGTAGTAAGCAAAATGGGTTTTTCATATGATTAAAATTGTTTGTTTCCAACGGTATCATATGGAACTCGCACTTTAATCATCAGCTTTTGTGTAACAATTCTACATGCTCGTTTCATTCTTCTCTAATTTTAGTTAAGTTGAATCTCAAAAATGAACGACCAATTTAATAAAACATTTTTTAACAATCGCTTATTTCCCTTTTAAAAAGGGCGATTCGAACGCTTGAATTAGATACTTGTTTTTAAACATCTTTTATCTGAAAATAAATGTTTATATATTGCAGCACAGTACAGGACAGTGTTGGGATTTATAATTGATTAATTTCAATTTATTATTTAACCAAGACTTAGGTGTAAAAACAAAATAATCAATAATAATTAATAGTTTAAAAAAGATGGCAAACAGATTAATAGGAAGACTTCCTAAAGTTGGTATTCGTCCGGTAATTGACGGACGTGAAAGAGGTGTGCGCGAATCTCTCGAGGTTCAAACCATGAATATGGCAAAAAATGCGGCAAAACTAATTGAAGAGAACTTACGATTTGCAAGCGGCGAAAAAATTGAATGTGTAATTGCCGATACTTGCATTGGTGGAGTTGCCGAAGCAGCAATGTGTGCCGATAAATTCGAGCGCGAAGGTGTGGGTGTTTCTTTAACTGTAACTCCTGCCTGGTGTTACGGAACTGAAGTGATGGATACAAATCCTTCAATTCCAAAAGCAGTTTGGGGATTTAACGGAACCGAACGTCCGGGTGCTGTTTATTTGGCTGCTGCATTAGCAGGTTACGCTCAAAAAGGTTTACCTGCATTTGGAATTTATGGCCGCGATGTACAAGATGCCGGCGATGAAAATATTCCTGAAGATGTGAAAGAGAAAGTTTTACGTTTTGTAAATTCTGCATTGGTAGTTGCTCAAATGAAAGGTAAATCATATTTGTCTTTGGGTTATACTTCAATGGGAATTGCAGGTTCTATGGTAAATCCAGATTTCTTTCAGGAGTATTTGGGAATGCGTACCGAATTTGTAGATATGGTGGAAGTGAAACGCCGTATTGATGAAGGTATTTTTGATCAGGCAGAATACGAAAAAGCTTTGGCGTGGACAAAAGAGAATTGCCAGGAAGGCTTCGATTGTAACAGTATCGAAAATCAATCGGATAGAGAAAGAAAAGATTGGGAGTGGGAGGTTGTTGTAAAAATGACTTTGATTTTCCGTGATTTAATGATTGGTAATCCAAAACTAAAAGAGGCTGGATTTGGTGAAGAAGCTCACGGTAGAAATGCAATTGCCGGTGGTTTTCAGGGGCAACGTCAGTGGACAGACTACTATCCAAACGGTGACTTCTCTGAAGCAATGTTGTGTACATCTTTCGATTGGAATGGAATTCGTGAAGCATTTGTTTTTGCAACAGAAAACGACAGTTTAAATGCAGTACCCATGTTGTTTGGTCACTTATTAACCAACACAGCTCAAATTTTCTCCGATGTTCGCACCTATTGGAGCCCTGAAGCAGTTAAACGTGTTACCGGAAAAGAATTAAGTGGTTTGGCAAAAGATGGAATTATTCATTTGATTAACTCGGGGCCAACAACTTTAGATGCCACAGCGCAACACAAAGATGCTGACGGAAATCCGGTAATGAAACCTTTCTGGGATATTTCTGAAGAAGAAGTTGATAAATGTTTGGCAGCAACAAAATTCTGTCCGGGAGATAAAGGTTATTTCCGTGGCGGCGGTTATTCTACTCAGTTTAATACAAAAGGACAAATGCCGGTTACCATGTCGCGTGTTAATTTGGTGAAAGGTTTAGGTCCTGTACTTCAAATCGCTGAAGGTTTTACGGTTGAGCTCGAAGATGAAGTAACAAAAGTTCTTGAAGAACGTACCAGCCCAACCTGGCCAACAACCTGGTTTGTTCCTATATTAACCGGTTCAGGAGCATTTAAAGATGTATATTCTGTTATGGCAAACTGGGGAGCAAACCACGGCGCAATTAGTTACGGCCACATTGGTGCCGACCTGATTACCTTGGCTTCTATGTTGCGTATTCCGGTTTGTATGCACAATGTTGATGGCGATAAAATTTTTCGCCCAAGTGCATGGAATGGTTTTGGTGAAAACAAAGAGGGTGCAGATTATCGCGCTTGCGAAAATTTCGGACCATTGTATAAATAATATTTCAAGTCATACTCTGGCTTTTTAGCCAGAGTATGACTTTTTTATTTCTACTATATATTTACTTAAATAAACTTAAATCTAACTTAAATCCAATGAAAACTTTCGCATTACTATTTCTAATCGTTTCTGTTTTAGCTTGCTCCAATTCAGGAAAAAAAGCTAATTCTGATTCCGCACTTATAACATTTGAAAAAGGTACTTACGGTTATGATTTAAATGTACTTAAAAATCATACAAAACCCATAGAGTTAAAAAATGGAAATGCCCGGCTTTTAATTTCGCCCGAATATCAGGGACGGGTAATGACAAGCTCTTCGGAAGGTGAAAGTGGATTGAGTTATGGTTGGATAAATCACGATTTAATCCGTTCGGGAGAAGTAACAAAACATATATACCCGGTGGGTGGCGAGGAGCGATTTTGGCTTGGGCCGGAAGGTGGACAGTTTTCTATCTTTTTTAAATCGGGTAGTTCATTCGACTTTGAAGAGTGGCAAACCCCGGCTTCTATTGATACCGAAACCTACGAATTGGTTTCATCTAACGAAACACAAGCAGTTTTTAGTAAATCAATTCAAATTAAAAATTACAACGATTTTCTGTTTGAATTTGATGTAAATCGTAAAATTACTTTGCTGGATAACAATGAACTAAAAAGTGAATTTGGAATTGTTTTTCAGGAAGGTGTAAAAAGCGTTGGTTATAAATCTGTTAATCAGTTAAAAAATACGGGTTCAGCAGAATGGAAAAAGGAGAGTGGTTTGCTTTCTATTTGGTTGCTGGGCATGTTTAATCCATCGCCGGAAGTAACTATTATTGTTCCGTACAAGACCGAAGCTGAGTCGGATTACATTGTAAAAGACGACTATTTTGGAAAAGTTGCACCAGACAGATTGGTGGTTAAAGATGGATTTGCTTTTTTTAAAGGCGATGGAAAACAACGCGGGAAAATTGGAATTCCTCCTCAACGTGCATTGCCAATTTTGGGAAGCTACGATGCTGAAAATAAATTATTGACCGTTGTAAAATGTGAGGTTTATGAGGGGGTTAATGATTATGTAAATTCAGCCTGGGAAATGCAGGAATTCCCGTTTAAAGGCGATGCAATAAATTCGTACAACGACGGTCCGTTGGAAGATGGAAGTCAAATCGGTCCATTTTACGAAATGGAAACTTCATCGCCAGCGCTGGCATTAAAATCCGGAGAAACGGCAAAATACGCACAATCCACTGTCCATTTTCAAGGAACAGAGGAAGAGTTGAATGCCCTTTGTCAACAGATTTTTAATATTTCGCTGAATGAAATAAAAGCGGTTTTTTAATCTTATTTAGAAATGATTTACACCGTCCTTCAAAGCGGTGATGAAGATAGAGGAAGGACATTGCTTTAGTCAGTAACTTTTTAAACTGTTCAAAAAAAGAATTTTGGGAAGAAATATTAAAGGCTAAAGCCAAACAATTGAGCTATAAAAATTCACCAAGCTTAAGTATGGTGTAAAATAAATGAAGAGTCGGGATTGCATGTATTAGAAAACAAGTTTAACCGACTCTTATAACTTTTTAAAAGAGAACATTGAATAAATGTCTAACTTCATTTTCAAAATATCAGAATCAACCGGGCAAACCAAATTTCAACAACTTGTACATGCTATAACCGAAGCCATTAGCATCGGGGAATTGAAAGTAGGTGATTCCTTGCCTTCGGTAAATCAGCTGAGTAAAGAAAGTGGATTTTCGCGCGACACTGTTTTTAAAGCGTACAATATTTTAAAGCAACGAAATATTGTAGAATCAGCCCCTCAAAAAGGATATTTTGTAGCTAGCGAATCTTTTAAAGTATTCGTTTTACTAGACGATTTTAGCGCATTTAAAGAACAGTTATATCAGTCGTTTCGGCAAAATTTACCCGATTCATATTCCGTAGATCTTCTGTTTCACCACTACAATCCCGATGTTTTTCATCAGCTTATTGAAAATAGTTTGGGTAGATACAGTATGTACGTGGTTATGAATATTGACCATAAAACAATAGATCCGATTCTGGAGAAAATAGATGCAAATAAATTGCTTGTTCTGGATATGGGAAAACCAGAAAATGGCAAATTGAATTATTTATTGCAAGATTTTAATACCTCGGTAAAAAACTGTTTGAAAAAATGTTTAAATCTGCTAAAAAAATATGACGAGCTGATTTTGGTTTATGCCGAAAACAAGACTCCGCATCCTGTGGAAATTATTTCGGCAGTCAGAAATTTTTGCAATAAAAATCAACTAAATTTTCGAAAAGTAAATCAGGTGAATGAGGCGGATATTCAAAAAGGGCAGGCTTGGTTTGTAATTCGCGAATCGGATTTAGTGCAGGTGATTAAAACCTGCAGGAAGAATCAATTGGAATTGGGAAAGGATGTTGGTATTATTTCGTACAACGATACTCCCATGAAACAAATTGTTGGCGGTGGTATAACTGTTATTTCTGTTGATTTTAATTTGATGGGGCAAAAAGCAGCAGAATTTGTAAAAAACAAACAAAAAATAGGGGAGGTTCTGCCTACTTCATTACTTTTAAGGGATTCATTATAACCTTAAAAATGACTAAACTAATTTTCTTCTTTTGCATCGCGCTTGGTGCATTTTCGTGCACAACAAAAACTGATGTATCCACAATCTCTGAAAATCTTGATGGGGCTATCTGGATAAGCGATGGTAGAACATTACCGGAACACGATTCACTTTTTTACGAAAATTATCCTGCTCCACTTTTCCGAAAAGAGTTTACCAACAAAGGTGATCTTAAAAAGGCGACGTTATTGATAACGGCTGCCGGGTATTTTAAGGCAACCGTAAATGGTGAGAAAATTGGGCAAGACGCTCTTTCTCCAGCCTGGACCGATTTTAGCAAACGTGTGTATTATTCTGAATACGATATCACAAAGCAAATTACGAATGGTGAAAACTGTCTTGGAGTTACTTTGGGTAATGGCTTTTATAATCCACTTCCGTTAAAAATGTGGGGACGCAGAAACATGCGAGATATACTCCCGGTTGGGAATCCGGCTTTTATTGCCAAACTCGTTTTAGAATTTGAAAATAACCACCGGACTGAAATTATAAGCGATAAATCGTGGAAAGTTTCTTCTGGTTCAAGAACAAAAAACAATGTTTATTTGGGTGAAGTGTACGATGCCACGCTTGAAAAAGCAGGTTGGAATAAAGTCGGTTTTAATGCCGCTGCCTGGGAGTTTGCAAAAACAGAAAAAGGGCCGGGAGGTGAAATTCAAAAAGAATTTTTTCCTCCAGTTCAGGTAACTAACGAAATAAAACCGGTAGCAATTAGCTCGCCACAAAAAGGGATTTACATCGTTGATATGGGTGTTAATTTTACAGGCGGTTACAATATAAAATTATCAGGGAAAAAGGGAGATACCATTACTTTTCGTTTTGGGGAACGAATTTATGATGACGGCAGGCTAAATCCGATGACAACTGTTTGTGGTCAAATAAAACGTGAAGGACAAGGCGGCCCGGGTGCTCCGGCAATTGTTTGGCAAACAGATAGCTATATTTTTAAAGATGAATTGGAGGTTTGGTACAGTCCCGAATTTACTTTTCATACCTACCGATACATGGAAATTTTGGGTTTGGATAAAAAACCCCAAATTTCTGAAATTGTTGGATTGGCAATGAACTCGAATGTTACAAAAAACAGCAGTTTTAGCTGTTCTTCAGAATTGTTGAACTCGATACAAAAAGCTACCGAAAGAACTTTCCTTTCAAATTTAATAAGTGTACAATCAGATTGTGCAGCTCGCGAGAAATTTGGTTATGGTGGAGACCTCAATGCCACCAGCGAATCGTTTATCTATAATTTTGACATGCAGCAATTTTACCGAAAAACTATTTACGACTGGGTGGATGCGTTGAACGATTCCTGTTTTGTGGACACTGCCCCTTATGTAGGAATAAAGTATTGTGGAATTAGCTGGGAGTCTGCCTTTCGTACCACGCAATACAATTTATACCTGTATTACAACAACACCGATATTGTAAAGGAACTTTACGAACTGGATAAAAAGTGGATGGAAAAAGTGGCGCGTCTTCATCCCAATAAAATTGTAGATAGCGGTTTAAGCGATCATGAATCGTTGGAGCCGGTTCCGGTTCAATTAACCGGAACTTGCCACTACTTACAATGTGCCCAGATTATGGAAGAATTTGCCGAAGTTATGGGCGATAACGAAGCAGCGTTTAAATATAAAAATCTGGCAGAAGAACTTAAAACGCTAATAAAAGAGATGTTCTGGGATAAACCGGTTGAAGGCAAAATAAACAGACAGACTCTTTTTTCAACTTTACTTTATCACGAAATTATTCCTGAAAAGGAAAAAGAGGCTGCCAAAGATTCGCTTTTAGCAGCTTTGAAAAATGGTCCTTCGGAGCATTTTAATACGGGTATTTTTGGTACAAAATACATTTTGGAGGCGCTCTCGAAATCGGGAAATTCTAATTCTGTTTTTGATGTGGTGAATAGCACAGTTTATCCCGGATGGGGATTTATGATTGACCAGGGAGCTACAACAATATGGGAGACCTGGAAAGAGAGCGATAATACTTATTCCAACTGTCACCCTATGTTTGGAACGGTTACAGAGTGGTTTTACAGGTGGTTAGGAGGTATCCAGCCAGTTGAAAATTATCCGGGGTTTGAGCGTTTCACTTTGTCGCCATTTATTCCTGCTGAACTTGAATATGTTGATTGTAAATATAATTCTCCCAACGGTGAAATTATCTCCAGCTGGAAAAAGAGCGGAACAAATAAAATTACATTTGAAATAAAAGTTCCGGAAGGAAGTTTGGCAGTTTTTCAAGTATCATCGGTAGAATTAGCAAATGTTACGGTTGAAAATAAGGGAAGTGGAGAAACTATCGACATAAATAATTTGAATCTAAAAACCGATGGAATTGAACTCAAATCGGGATATTATAATATTTCAGGTTCGAGCAAATAAATAAAATTGGCTTATCTGTTTTGAACCCACAAAATAAGAACAAAACATTTCATTCCTGCAAAAGCAGGAATCACAATAAATTTCGAAGCTATTTTCCAGAGATTCCGTATAAAATTTTGCAAAATTTTACGGAATGACGTTCTTATGGTGTAGGGCAAACGCATCTAATTTTTGCGCCATGCTTTAGCTTGGCGATAGTATAATGAACATGAGAAGAAAGCTTTAACCGTTAATTTAGGGTTTTAATTCTTTGTTTTAAGTGAGATCTATTGTTGAAATATTAACGGCTAAAGCCGATTGGCTTCGCAATATTTTGCATCACCGGGCTGAAGCCACGGTGTAAAATGTTAGTAAAGTCAAAAAACAATAAATCTGTTCCTATCCATTACAAATTCCACTAATATTCCGGTGCTCTGCACCTAAAAGTTCAAAAGGGATTAAATTTCTACAAAGATTTCGGTGCGCTGCACCTTTTTTGATAATATAAGAGCAGCAGCGCTGCGAAATCTTTGTAGAAGAATAGTAAGAATTGCAAATGAAGGTGCATCGCACCGAAACAAGCTTTTCAAAAAAGAATAAAAGGTATCCAATTTCTATAAATTTTAGAACAAAGAAATATGACATTATTTCATTTTTAGTAGAAAGTGTAAGAAACCATCACGCAATTTTAAATCCAGCGACGGATTTGCATTGAAGGAAAGAAAATATAATCTTTTAATAAATGTTAATTAATTAGTCAAACCTTAAAAACACATCAGAGTGTTGATAATCAGTTGATAAACTCTTTCTCTGTGT
>JABMPI010000470.1 GCA_013203755.1 Bacteroidota bacterium | reverse complement strand
GACGTCCACTTTGTGCAATATAGAAAGCCTGTGCCATTGCTTCCGGAATTTCTTCAGCAGAAGTTATCTGATAGTTCCATTTTGTAACTGGCATTGAAATACCAACCACATCCGATTCCTGGAAAGCATCGGTTCCCAGTAGCGGAGAAGCAACTTGTCCTGTAATACAAACCAGAGGAGTTGAATCAATCATTGCGTCGGCAATTCCTGTAATTAGGTTTGTAGCACCCGGGCCTGAAGTTGCAATACATACTCCTGCTCTTCCGGTAACACGTGCATAACCTTCAGCAGCGTGTACAGCGCCTTGCTCGTGACGGGTTAAAATGGGATTAATTTCCTTTTTAAAATCGTATAAAGCATCGTAAACGGGCATTATTGCTCCGCCCGGATAACCAAAGATGGTATCCACGCCTTCTTCCAATAAGGAAAGAAGCAATGCTTGTGAACCGGTAACCTTTTTTGCTGTCATGTTTAAAAAATTTAGCTATGAGCTGCGTCCGTCAGTTGACGGATCAAGCTTTTTTTATTATTTGTTATTTTTCTTTTTTCTTATTCTTGCATTTCTGGATTCATGCATTTTCTTATTTAATCAATTAGTCTAACAGCACCTTTATCAGCTGCGGAAACCAAACTTGCGTAAGCCTTTAAAGCCTTAGAAATGTTTCTTATTCTTCCCACCGGCATAAATGCATCTTTCCCTTTTGCGTCTTCTGCTTTTCTGCGTTCAGCCAATTCTTCTTCCGATATCATTAAATTTATTGAACGTTTTGTAATGTCAATTTCAATTTTATCGTTTTCTTGAATCAAGCCAATTGCTCCTCCACCGGCAGCTTCCGGAGAAACGTGACCAATTGAAAGTCCGGATGTTCCACCAGAAAAACGTCCATCGGTAATTAATGCGCAATATTTATCTAACTGCATTGATTTCAGGTACGAAGTTGGGTAAAGCATTTCCTGCATTCCCGGGCCACCTTTTGGTCCTTCGTAACGAATTACAATAACATCGCCTTTTTGTACTGCGTTTCCTAAAATGCCATTTACAGCATCGTCTTGTGAATTAAATACTCTGGCTGTTCCAGTAAATTGGAATATTGATGAATCTACACCAGCTGTTTTTACAATACAACCGTCTTCTGCAATATTACCGTAAAGTATAGCCAATCCGCCGTCTTTGCTATATGCATTTTCATAATTGCGAATACATCCTTTTTCGCGGTCATTGTCTAACTCTTTATAGTAGAACTCCTGAGAGCCCAAAACTAAATTACGAGAGCCGTCTCCCTGAGAAGATTTGTACTTTTTGATGGCTTCTTCGGTAACTGTTTCGCTCATAATATCGAATTCAGCAAGTGCTTCTTTTAGTGTCTTTCCATCAATACGATTCACCGATGTTTCCATTAATCCCGCACGGTCGAGTTCAGCCAAAATAGAAAGAATTCCACCTGCCCGGTTTACATCCTGAACGTGGTAGTGCGAGCTTGGTGCAACTTTACACAAGTTTGGTGTAATTCGCGAAAGTTTGTCGATGTCTTCCATAGTAAAGTCAACCTCTGCTTCATGTGCAATTGCCAGTAAATGCAAAACTGTATTTGTTGAACCTCCCATTGCAATATCGAGTTTCATTGCATTTAAAAATGAATCGCGGGTTGCAATATTTCTGGGAAGAACTTTTTCGTTTCCTTCGTAATAATATGATTTTGTTGCTGAAACTATTTTTTCAACTGCTTCTTCGAATAATCTTTTACGGTTGGCGTGCGTGGCAACGATAGTTCCGTTACCGGGTAGAGCCATTCCAATTGCCTCTGCCAAGCAGTTCATAGAGTTGGCAGTAAACATTCCCGAACACGACCCACAAGTTGGGCAAGCATTTTCTTCAATTTTTTGTAGTTGTGCATCAGAAACAGAATCATCAGCTGCCATTACCATTGCATCTACCAAGTCCAGCGCCTTGTTATCTACTTCCCCAGCTTCCATTGGGCCACCCGAAACAAATACCGCAGGAATATTTAAACGCATTGCAGCCATTAACATTCCCGGAGTAATTTTGTCGCAGTTCGAAATGCAAACCATTGCATCTACTTTATGCCCGTTACACATGTATTCTACACTGTCGGCAATTACATCACGCGATGGTAGGGAGTACAACATTCCGTCGTGTCCCATTGCAATTCCATCATCAATAGCGATGGTGTTAAACTCGGCAGCGAAGAAACCGTGTTTTTCAATTAAACCTTTTATGTATTGTCCAATACCATGTAAATGAGCATGCCCGGGAACAAATTGTGTAAACGAATTTACGATAGCAATTACGGGTTTTCCAAAATGTTCTTCCTTCATGCCGTTTGCTCTCCAAAGGCTTCTGGCTCCTGCCATTCGGCGGCCTTGTGTAGTTGTGTTACTTCTTAATGGTATTTGCATACTTTTATGTCTTTTATTATCTGTTGCCAATTAAAAAAGCCTTCCCCGGTTTTTCGGAAAAGGCTTGTAAATATTTTCAAATCTACATAATCCACTAGCCTCTCCCGGAAATTCCAAGAATGACAACTAGAAGGACTAGAATGTATGTAGTAAATAATTTCATTTTTTCTATAACTGAGGCAAATGTAAAAAGATTATTCAAAAATTAAAACGATTTGAAATCAATTTCTATGTTTTTCTTCGAAAATTATAGTTTAAGGTCGTTATTCCTTGAAATTGGTAACAATAGATTTGCTTTCAGTTTCTAATCTTATAGAGGTAAAACTGAAGGAAATATTTGTTTTTGCGGATTATACATTTTACCTTCAATTCAATGCTTCGTCATTATTTTTAAACAGCAACACAAAAAGCACAACAAGTACAATGGATGAAAGAGTAGTAATTCCCCAGATGGCATTCCAGTTGTAGCCTGCTTCATTTGAAAAGCGACTAATAATTTCGCTACTTATAAAGTTTCCTACTAAAAGTCCTAATCCAAAAGTTACAAGGAATATAAAACCCTGAGCCTGTGATTTTAATTCAGCGGGTGCTTTTTTGTCAATATAAATTTGTCCTCCAACAAAGAAAAACCCAAATATTAGTCCGTGAATTAAAATTCCAATGTAAAACATCCAACTCTGATTTATTACGCCACCTGCATAAAATGAAAAGTAACGAACAACAAGTGCCACTAAACCGAATATCATAACTTTACGTAATCCGAATTTTTTAATGGCAAATGGAATCAGGAGTAAAAATCCCATTTCTGCAAGTACACCCCAGTTCATTGTTACCGAAATATATTTGGTGTTTATATTCAATAAAAATTCAGAGAAAAAAGAAAAATACATGGCAAACGGAATTAGTGCAAGAAATGAGAAAATGATGAAGATTGCAAAATTTCTGTCTTTCATCAATTGAAGCGTTCCTAGACCAAATGCATCTATTAGTGAAACTTTTTGCCCTTTAGCAAGTGGAGGAGTATTCGGTATGGTAAGATTTGTAAACGCGGCAAACAAACTTACTCCGGCTCCGCAATAAAAAGGGATGTTTGTTCCGTCAAAATCAATATGTAAGACTTTTATGAAAAATATGCTAAACAAACCTGATGCTACCCAACCAATGGAACCAAAAACCCGAACTTTTGGGAATTGTTCGGAGGGAAGGTGAGCCATTGCAATGGAACTTGTTAAACCCCACGATGGCATATAACCAAGCATTGCAATTAGTAAACAGATAAACAATAAATCGGGATTGTTAGTTGTACCTGCCAGAAACAACATTATTGCATTAATAACATTCAAGCTAGAAAGTACTTTTTGACCGGCAAAAAAACGGTCGGCCAACATGCCAATTACCGGTGATGCCATACAACCAATAGCCATTGAACTAATAATTAAGGCTTTCTGTACACTTCCTACTTCAAGGTTGGTTAAGTATGCTGCTAACGGAACCCACCAAACTGCATACATCATGTATTGAAGGAAAAGCATTAAGGATAATTTGAATTTGATCATAGATTTAACTTTAGTTATTATGTTTTATCGCAAGGATAAAACTAAATCTTGAATTTTACCAATAGAAACAATATTAATTGGAATAATTTATTAAAGCAAATTCCTAATTCCCGCTTATTAAAAAGGGAATAATGAATTGTTCTATAAATAAGTTCATATAAAAAAGAATTTTTACAAACCTAAAATCTCGCTAATCTCCTGCATGGCATTCACTGCAAGTTCTGCAAATTCGTTTAAAGAGATTCCAATTTTTTCGCATTCTAAAATATTTTCTCGATTTACAGATGCTGCAAAAGCCTTTTGCTTCATTCGTTTGGTAACCGAATTTGTTTTAATGCCGGCAATTTTTTTATCGGGATAAACTAATGTTGTTGCTGTAATTAAACCGGTAATTGTTTCTCCGGCGGCTAAAGCATGCTGAAAAATTGTGGTTCGCACTTTTCCTGTTGCTTTTTCGTTGTGCATAATTATGGCATCTAACATCTCATCTGTAACCTTTCCTTCCAATATTTTTTTTGCAAAAGGACCATGGATTAACGGATCGCCATTTGTAATTTCCACATCAATGTCATGCAAAAGCCCGGCAAGCCCCCATTCTTCCTCGTTCTTTTCCAAACGGTTTGCAACTGCACGAAGAACTGCTTCCGAAGCATAGCAATGTTTTCGCATATTTTCCGATTTAATTTTCTCTTCAAGTAATAGTATCGCTTCTTCTCTCGAAATCATTATTAGTATTTTTAGAATGGTTATTTAGCTTATTTGGTACAAGAATAATTGCTTGTTTTTATTCGTTATTTTCCAATTTTTGACTTGCCAAAGTAATAATATTTCATAATTATTTTGAAACTATTAACTTTAAACAACTTCTTTTATAAAATTTGAGGATGATGCAAGAGATTGAGCGAAAATTTTTAGTTGATACAACGAAATGGAATCTGGTTGGGGTAGGGACAAATATGAAACAGGGGTATTTGTCGGTTGACCCGGAAAGAACTGTTCGGGTGAGGATTGCAGGGGAAGAAGCTTTTCTTACAATAAAAGGTAAATCGAAAGGAATTAGTCGTACTGAAATAGAATATAAAATACCAATAGATGAAGCTGAAATTTTAATGGCAATGTGTTTGGATTTTATAATTGAAAAAACACGGTATAAAGAAAAAAAACAGAATTTGGTTTGGGAGATTGATGTATTTCATGGAAATAATGCTGGGTTAGTTTTAGCTGAAGTTGAGTTGGAAAGCGAAACCCAGCATGTAGAATTACCCATTTGGATAGAAAAGGAAGTAAGTAATGATAAGCGTTATTTTAATTCGTGGTTATCTCAAAACTCTTTCTCCACATGGTAAGTCGTTAGTATTAAGTACTGTATGTTTTATAAGAGAAAATGAGCGTAGATTTAGAAATAGCGCAAATGTTAATTCGTTTTTTCTGATTTAAAAAAACAGCTCCATAAATAACATAAATGCTAATTTTGCGTTCTGAACAAAAGCAAAAACAATAATCAAATATGTTATCAGGAAAAGCTAAGATTCTAACCCTCCTTTTATCTTTTTTTATTTTTACAAACCTCAGTTTTGCTCAAACTGTTGATGAAAAAAAGAATATCGAAATTCTCGAAAAAGGGATGGAAATTCTTAAAAAATATTTTTACGGAGAGAATAATTGGCATGTGGCAGAACCTTCTGTAGGAAAAGATGTAAAAGGCTTAATTAATTTTATCGATGACGAACCTGTCGATTCAATTCTTGGAAACCTAAATAATTCATTTGAAAATGAAGGGAGATACGTTTTTAGATTACAAGAAAATGTAGAAGATAGTTTGACGGTACCTGGGTATTATCCATACAATTTGGTTCAACGAGATGTGGAAAGAATCGGTGTTCAACTTCAGACGGAATATCAAAATAAAGACATTGTAATTCCAATAGAACTTACTACAAATCTTGATGAGAAATTGAATTTAATTCCTGAAGGAAAGGGTATGCAACTTTTTACAGATTCGCTTTTTACAATTCCGGATAGTTTACAAATACCAGATGTTATTCCCGATTCATTACTTAATTCTCCTGAAAATTTTGAAGTGCTCCGAAGAACAGATAGTTTGAGAAATGTTTATATCGATAAAACACGAAGTTCATACAACGAATCTCTTATATCCGAGTATGTAGATTCTATAACGTTGGATATACGCACCCGGCAGTTTGAAGAGGAGTTTAGTTTTCAAACAAAAAGGTTATCCGATACTGTTCGAAGTTATAATTATTCTGTACTAAAAGCTTATAACGATTCTGTAATTAATTCGGTTAACGACTCGATTCTGGCCGTGTTAAAAGCATTGGTTGATTATGCCGATTATATTGATACGACACATATTTCGATTGTAAATTTAACGGGTGAGTCAACCGATATTCGTTTGCAAAATGGCAATGAGAGATTTACACGGGTGTGGCTCAAAAATGAGCAGAACGATTCGATAGGAATTTTGGTTAAAAATACGGATAAACGAAGTGTTCAGATGTTGATTGATGATGGTGTGACATTTTCGCGTTACAAACCCAAAAACACCAGAACTTTCGATTTTAATTCTCTTGAAAAAGAAATTTCCGACTTTACCAAAGTGGGAAAGAGTTACGAGATAGAAACACCGTGGCGAATTGATGGAGACGGAAATGCCGGATTTACTCAAACCTATTTGGAGAATTGGAAAAAGGGAGGGCAAAGTGCATTGT
>JABMPI010000469.1 GCA_013203755.1 Bacteroidota bacterium | reverse complement strand
GTAGTAACCTGTTACAACACAGCTTTTTGCTTTGTTGTGCATAAAAATAACTACGCCTAATTTACCGAAAAGCTATATGCATTGAGTATATTATATATATTTGCTGTTCAACTAAATTAAAAAAACAAAGTATGTCAACAAGTAACAGGCGAAATTTTCTAAAAACAGCTACGGCTGCTGGTGCAGGAATTTTAATAGCACCGCAAATTTCAAAAGCAAGTGATTCAAAACAGAAACAAAATAAAAGCGAAGTCAACATCGCATTCATCGGAGTAGGAGGCAGAGGCAGAGGCCATCTAAAACGAGCTTCAATGACGGAAGGAGTAAATATTACAGCCTTTTGCGACATTGACCCGGCAGCAGTTGAAGCAACAAAAAAGCTTTTAAAAGAACAAGGCAAACCTGAGGCAGCAGTTTATTCTGATGGAGAATATGCTTTCAAAGAGATGCTAAAACGTGATGATATTGACGGAGTAATTATTGCAACACCCTGGTTGTGGCACACCAGAATGGCAGTAGCAACAATGAAAGCCGGAAAATATGCCGCTGTAGAAGTATCGGCCGCCAATACAATGGAAGAGTGCTGGGATTTGGTAAATACTTCGGAAGAGACGGGAATGCCTTGTATGATTTTGGAGAATGTAAATTATAGAAGAGATGTGATGGCGGTAATGAATATGGTAAAACAGGGAGTTTTTGGTGAAGTTGTACACGCCCGCTGTGGATACCGACACAGTTTACTAAATGTAAAATTTAATGGAGACTTAAAATTTGGGGAGGGCTCCAGAGGTGAAGCCAGATGGAGAACACAACATTCGTTAAAACGAAATGCAGATGTTTATCCAACCCACGGATTAGGACCAATTGCTGCCATGTTAGATATTAACCGGGGAAACCGCTTTTTGTATTTAACTTCCACCGCATCGAAAGCTGTTGGAATAAAAGATTACATTGAAGAACATCCACAAGGAGGGAAAGATCATCCACATGCAAAATTGCCATGGAAACAAGGTGACGTTATTACCTCAATTATAAAAACTACAAATGGAGAAACAATAATTGTTACGCATGATTGTAATTTGCCACGACCTTATTCTTTAAATTTCCATGTTCAGGGAACCGATGGATTAACCGATTTCGATGGCGAACATAAACGAATTTTTGTGGAAGAGGAAGGAAAAGGACACAATTGGGAAGAGTTCCAAAAATGGCAGGATAAATATGACCATCCACTGTGGAAAAAATATGGTGAGCAGGCAGAGGGAGCCGGGCACGGAGGAATGGATTTCTTTGTTACGAGAGAATTTATTAATGCGATAAAAGAACAAAGACAGCCAGTTATGGATGTTTATGATGCAGCGGCCTGGAGCGCAGTTACTCCGCTCTCGGAAGCTTCAATCGCACAAGGTAGTGCACCACAGTTTTTCCCTGATTTTACAAGAGGTGACTGGATTAAAAGGAAACCTGTAACATTCGAATAAAAAGGATAAATCGTATATTTGAAAGGTGTTCAGTATTGAGCACCTTTTTTTTATAAAAAATATCGTTATGAGAATCTTTCTACTTTCCTTTTTAACCAGTGCATTTCTATTTTCAGCCACTGCTCAAACCCATAAATCAACTGCACTTATTCTTATTGATATTCAGGATTTCTATTTCTCTGGAGGAGCAGTGGAATTAGATGAACCCCAAAAAGCAGGCGAGCAAGCCAAACAGTTATTAGCCCATTTCCGAAAAAATGACAGGTTGGTAATTCATGTTCGGCACAATTTTCAACCCGGGGGAGATATTCATAATCTGGTTAAACCAATTGAGGGGGAAAAAATAATTTCGAAAGATGAAGTAAATGCTTTTCTGAATACTGATTTAAATAACTATTTAAAAGAAAACAATATTGAAGAGGTCGTACTTTGTGGAATGCAAACTCACATGTGTTTGGAAGCCGGAACCAGAGCAGCCCACGATTTAGGATACAAATGCACTGTTGTTGAAGATGCCTGCGCCACCCGCGACCTCACATTTAGCGAAAATACTGTTCCAGCAAAACAAGTACACTACTCTACCCTGGCTACTTTAAAAAATTATGCAAAAGTAGTTTCGTTGGAAGAGTTCTTAAAATAATTCAAATAGCTTTTCGGTTTTTATACTTGTTCATTTTATCCACACCTTCATTAAAAAACTTTGAAGTACCCTGTTACAACGCAG
>JABMPI010000042.1 GCA_013203755.1 Bacteroidota bacterium | reverse complement strand
TTTTTTTTTTTTTGAATTTTATATGTGGCAGTAAATGAGGAGATTAGTGTAGGTAATTTATTCTGCTTATAAATAGCAAATGTTTGTAAAAAAGGGATGACAGCTTTCTAAACTGAAAATAGAGAGATGTCATCCTTTTTTGTTACAAAACAAAAGTATGGGTATATTTCAACATAATTGACCGATTGGCCAACTCGGGATAATTTGGGATTCCTAATTCAGGTTGCAAAAAGTGATATTCATTAAAAACAAGGTAAAAGTCGTTGCCTTCGCGTGGGTTATAGCGAATTCGGAAATTCCCCGCTAATGCAGCATCGAAAGTATTGTATTGCACAAATGTACTTGCCGACAATTTTGTGCTTTGCATGTATTCAAATTTTAAACGTGCAATATGGTTTTGAAATTCCTGGTTTCTTTTTGAAAAGCCAATGGCATCAAACTGATAAGTTCCTGAAATTACAACGCTTGAGGATAAATTTAGATAGGGTGAAACCATATATGAAAAACGATTTCCATCGTAAAACTGACCACCTTCCAGTTTCATTTCGGCGTATAATTTTTTGGTCATTGGAGTAATCAATGTTCCTTCAAATCCATAAAACTCGTATTCGCCAACCGGAACAATTGCATCATCAGAAAATGAAAACTCTTCATCTACATGTTCAATTAATCTTTTTATTTCTACAGATCCCATTAAGAAATTTTTTGTTTGAAATTTCCATTCTGGACCAAAAGATCCGGATTCAAGTTTCCCGGTAATCGCGCTATAAAAGTTTAATAATTGCAAGCCAGCATCATGACTAAAGAGGGTAGAATTTTCTCCAGGTAACCAACCCCATTGAACTTGTGTGAATAGGGCTCTATAGCTATCGCGCATCTCAAAACCAACACCGGGATTAAAATCTTCGCCCGAATGCGACAAAGAAACCATGTAACCCAATCCTTCTTGCGAACGACGTCTCCAATTAAGTCGGACTCGGGTTGGCTCAAGTGTTGCAAATTCACTATTTATTCCTGTTTCATAAGATTGTGCCATTTTTAAATCAACATAATCATCTCCAAAAACACGAACAATAGCATCAAAACCGTAAGCTGTATTATAGTTTCCGTTGTTTCCGAGCCGCGTAGTAAGAATTCCTCCTACATACGAATTTGGATTAATTACCTGACGGCGCATTCTTAAAACTCCAAAATTTTCTGACGGTAGGTTTTCTGAATCAGCGGTTTGCATGTTTAAAAATCCCAAATCCCATTTTCCAACTCGTCCATAAATACGGGTACCTCCATAAATTCGTACTTGATTTCCATCGTCGTCTAAACCAATTCTGCGACTGTAAAACAGATCGTTTGGGCCGCCCAGATTAAAGCTAAAAATATTCGCACTTTCCTGAAAAAACATTCGCTTTTCGGGAAAGAACAGCGAAAAACGAGTCAGGTTAACTTGCTGATCATCGGCTTCAACCTGTGCAAAATCAGTGTTCACTGTCAGATCCATGGTAAGGTTGCTGGTAATACTATATTTTAATTCACCACCAATTTCGTTGATAAACTTTTCTTCGTTTACGTATGCTGTTTCGTCTTTATTTAAAGTATTGTTATTTGTATGACCACCTAAAACATAGGGCGAAAAATATACCGGCCTTGCTGGTTTTACATCTTCAAATATTATTTTTTGTGCTTTCGATGGTTTCCATGTTGCCCACTGTCCGTGTTTTGGATCGATTATCGGGAAAGTTACATTCTCGTTGTTATGTGCAGACCAGCGCCAGGAAATTAGCCCCATTTCTGATATTCCATTTACGGTTTGAAAACGAAGACTTGAAAAGGGAATACGTATTTCGCAATACCAACCCTTATTGTCGCGCGAAACTTTTGTGTCCCAAAAGGTATTCCAGTCCGGATTTAATGGTTCTCTACTCGAAGCGTCGTTGGAAATTGTGGCATCCATTCGCAATCCTGCAGGAGTGGTAAAAAACGCCATTGCATTTTCATTGTCGTTGTAGGTATCCAGAATTACACCAAAAAAATCGCTGTTGGCACTCATCTCGTCCCGTTTTTTCGATGAGGCTTTTATGTCGGAAGGATCGTTCACCAGAAGTTTTGCGCCAATCCATAAAAACTGATCGTCGTATGCAATTCGCACCTGAGTTCTTTCGGTAGATTTTCCATTAAAAACAGGAGCATGCATGGTCAATTGCAAAGTATCAATTAGGTTCCAGGCCAATTCGTCGGGTTTACCATCGAACTGAATTGTTTCTGTTAGTCGTTGTATTTTGAGTTTATCAGCAGAAAATGATTTTACTGAAAAAGAGAATAATATAATGAACAGAATTGTTGAAATAGGTTTAATCACTTGGCTTAAATTTAAGATGGCGAAAGTAATGAAAATTAGGAAATTAATCTTTGATCTGCTCCCAAAAGTGGGATCAATTCATATTCTAGGGGATTAATCTGTTTGAAACAAAAAATAAGCAAATGATTAGCTGATTTTTTCACTTCATATTTTGTCTTATCAGACAGATTTTACTTTTTTGCTGCAGCTCAAAAAAGTAAACAAAAAAAGC
>JABMPI010000468.1 GCA_013203755.1 Bacteroidota bacterium | reverse complement strand
CCAAACCATGAGTTTTATGAATAATTTCGAATTTGGACTTATTTCGCACGAACTGGCACATCAATGGTTTGGCGATTACATTACTCTTGGCAGCTGGCAAGACATTTGGCTTAATGAAGGATTTGCATCGTATCTTACTGGACTTTCATACGAACACCTTGAAAACGGAGTTTGGTGGCCTCGCTGGAGAAAATTAAGTGTAGAAAAAATTGTTCGTGAGCCCGGTGGTTCTGTTTTTGTGGAAGACACCACCAGTATTTCTCAAATTTTTGATAGCCGATTATCTTATACAAAAGGTGCATACATTTTACATATGTTACGCTGGATTTTAGGCGATAACGACTTTTACACCGGAATGCAAAACTATTTTAAAGATCCTAAAATTGCCAATAATTTTGCTCGTACACATCAATTCGTAGAACACATGGAAAATGCTGCAGATACCAGTTTAACCGAGTTTATCAACGATTGGTATTATGGCGAAGGATTTCCTATCTATTCGATTCAATTTGCACCAACCGAATCTAACTCACTAAAAATAACGCTTTCGCAAACCTCCTCGCACAACTCAGTCGATTTTTTTGAAATGCCCGTACCCATACGGATTTACAACTTTGGCAAAACCGATTCCATGTATTTCAGGCTCGATCATTCCTTTAATAATCAGGAATTCGTTGTTAATCCTGAATTTAATGTTTCCGAAATAAAAATCGACCCGGAATATTGGATGGTTTCAAAAACCGCAGAAATTGTAAAGATTCCTTTAATTGAATCAACTGATGAAATAGTAATTTATCCAAATCCATTCTCCGACAAGCTTTCTGTTTTTGCACCAAGTGGACTGGATATTATATCCATAAAATTATATTCCGCCAATGGTAATCTCTCAAAAGAATTTATCGAAAAGGAGACTGAATTAAATCTTTCTGACATTTCAAAAGGGGTGTATATTTTGCAGGTTGAAACTACAAACGGATTGTTTGAGCAGAAGATTATAAAGCAATAATCTTAATATTTCCCCAGCTGGATTTAGATCCAGAGAAGCCATGAATACAAAGTGAAGAACTAGGTTTTACCTGTTTTGAAGATCGTTTCTAAAAGAGCTACGCACACAACGGAAACCAATGTATGATTTTGTTGTGTCCTGATATTCGAAACTGCGCGTTGAATTCCGAATAAAATACGACATGTCTTTCCAAGAACCACCGCGCAAAACTTTTCGTTTCATAACAGGAGGATCATCTGGTTTGGCATTGTATGACAATTCAGGATTTATATCGTTCACGGTTTCATAGCCAGCCTCGAAAAAAGCAGTGCTAGTCCATTCTGCAACATTCCCTGCCATATCGTATAAACCATACGGATTGGGGTCGAATTCGCCCACTTTCATTGCAGTTGTAGTTGTTGGGCTGTCGGCCACGTAATTTCCCCGCATAGGTTTAAAATTTGCGATGTAACAACCTTCTCCATTGCGGGTATAATAACTGCCCCACGGATATAAAGAGTTTAGCAAACCACCTCTTGCACCCATCTCCCATTCCGATTCAGTTGGAAGTCTGTAATCATGCGCAGGAGTTTCATTTACCCTATCAGAGCTTAAAACTTTCAACCCTGTTCGCCAATTACAAAATGCATTTGCCTGCCCCCAGGATATGCCAACAACGGGATAATCATCGAAAGCAAAATGTGAAAAATATTTTATAGTAAATGGTTCATTGTATGTGTATGCAAAATCTCTAATCCAACATAATGTATCAGGATAAATAGGAACTGACTCATGCATTAAAAATGATCTACGGTTTTCAATTGGAACAGTCTCACCCTTTTTATTAATAATAGTCCCATTGTATTTTTGAGTTTCATAATCGAAGCTATTGCTCCGTTTTGCAGCTTGTTTATAATCAACCCAATAATAATCGTAAATTAATTTACGGGTATCAATCTCTCTTTTATACATGAAACGTTCTTCTTCTGGCAAATAAAGTTCATCCATTGCCATTTGATAATCAGGATCATTCCATTCAATTCTTTCATCCCAATTAATTTGAGGTTCACTTAAAGGAACTCCTCTTTCATCCTCAGTAATAACAAAATCGGTGTAAGACTGCCCTAATAATTCTCTGGCACGAGAATCGCGCACCCAATATACAAATTGGCGATATTCGTTATTCGTTATTTCCGTATCGTCCATCCAAAAAGATTCAACAGAAACTCTTTTTGCCGAAATTTTATTGTCAACAACTTCATCGGTTGTCGGTCCCATATTATAAGAACCTCTCTGTATATGCACCATTCCGTGCGGAGAAGGTTCAAACCATTCTGTTTCTTTAAGTTCTTTATCGGGATGATATGTATTATTTTTCTGGCATGAATTGAAAAGCAACCCAAGGGCAATACTAAAGTATATTATGGCTTTTCTCATCACTAACAAATTCTTTTTTTGTAAACGCAGATTAGTACGATTTATTCTTTCAAAAAAAAACCTTATGAAAACATAAGGTTATATTTTAAGTTTATACCTCTTTAATACTCCCAAAGGTCTTGTTCAAAATTAAAAATCTTTTTTTCTATTCTATCCGATTCCAACATTGCTTCTTTACCAACTAAATATGCACTGACCTTACGATCATTATAAACATTGGATTCCTGAACGATATAGCTATTAAAAAATCGTTTAATAAACAAATCGTCAAAAGACATTTGTCTTGCTTCGTTGTATTGGTTGAGAACCAAATTAGTGGACAACAGTGGCCTTACTTCCGGATAATAAACCCAAAATAATTTTTGACGTTGTACTTCCCCATTAGTATCACCCACTCTGGTATATTCACGTATTGGGCAAATACCTAATATTCGTACATTTAATGTAGAAGTTTGTTTATCGAAATACCACTCCTCTTTAATCATGTACTGCTTGATTTCACTGGATCTGATTTCTCCCTGAACTGGAACCATTGTTCGCTCACCTGTATCAAAATCAATCTTTTCTATCATTGTTGCTTCTGCTCCAAATGATTCTTTTACTTGCGCAAAAGACATTGGGACTTTAAAATCATCATCAAAACTAGCAACATAAGGAGTAATTTGCGCGGTTTCGATACCATTCAACAAAAGTGAAATTAAATTTTCTCTACCTTGGATTGGCAAAGTAGGATAATATAGGGGTTGGTTCATTTTTTCGCGTAAATCGATTATTCGCCAAACCTTTTTCGACCAAAAAACATCTGCTTCTCTAACAGTAGGAAGAGGCATTGGTTTCTTCTGAAAAATATCATTCCGTTTAAATGCGCCATTTACAATCTGTGCATCGGATTGTTTCCCTACTAGTGTTAGCACGAATACAATTATTCCTAAATAAACAACTATCTTCCTCATAATTAACGTATTTTAAATGAAATTGGGTCAAGGTCACGAGTCGTACCATCATCTCCAATTACTTTTATATTTCCTATATATACTATACTTTGTGGATTTACTCTTGCCAATTGAGCCTTTTGTTCCGCAGTAAACCGATCTGAATTTGATTTTTTTATGTTTGTATATCCACCATCCGTTGTTTCCACATTAAACTGGGTAACTTTATACTTAAAATCAAAATCAAAATCTATCAATACAGCCCTCACCCCATCTTGAACTGCCAGTTCTCCTTTACTAATATCTCCACCCGACTTTCCTGCCACCTGAGCAATTGGCGGAGGTACTTGTTTTACTCTCCATTCTGATGAACCAACCACACGGCGTTGTCCTCCAATGTTTGAATAAACAGTTACTTTTGTTCTTCTTTGCTGTTCATCCAACTCATTGGGTTCAACAACGTATATATCTCCTGATTTTTTAATCGTCCCATTTGTCATTGTTACTATAAGGTCTTCTTTTGGAATTCCTCCAGCCAGCACGTCAAACGGATTTTCAATTCCTAAATAAAAAACATTCATTTTAGTTGCGGACATTGTAACACTTGGTTGAGTTACCTGATACTCTTGCTCGAACGGATAATTTTTAATAATGCCGGCAGGTGTTTTATATTTAATTAATCCACTCCATTTAAATACGCCAGGTTTAGTTGTATTTACTTTATAATTTGCTTTACCATCAATAACCTCAACTTCACTATTATTAATAAAAATCTGTGGTTGTTGAGTTGTGTCCTCTGCAGCAAGAAAAACTTCTGCTTCGTAGGATTCGCCCTGCAAAACAATATTCGAATTGGCAATAATCCTCGCACCTAGCTTGTTAAACTTAAACGAGCCGGCATCGATTTGTGCATATAAATGGTTAATTAAATTCGACTCAGAGTTTGTAACATCAATTTGAATTTTCGTAAGTAAAGTAAGAATGGCAACCAAAGGTTTATCTAAAAAGTATTGTGCTTCCCAGGTCTTATTATCATTATCTTCTTTTACCTTAGAGATAGGATCTGGTGTTTCCAGCTCTTTAAGAATTGATTCCTTTAACTCTACATCATTCTCATCTAACAATGCCACTAAACCATTTCTGAATTCAGTAATCTTATCTTTTAATTCGAATCCTTTCTTTTGAGTAATCAATAATTCGGAAGGTGCATTTAAGTCATCCTGTTTTTCAACAACAAGCGTATCACCCTTTTCAGTTATAAAATAAAAATCGTCGCTATGAAGAGGAGATTCCTCACTAACAACCGTACTTCCCGAATAATTTATCAGTTCCTCTTTTAAAAGTAAAATGTAGGACACCATTTCCGATGTGCTTTTTTGAACCAAATCAGCCTTTTCCTTCCACTCCTGAACTTTTGTTGGGTTTTCAACATAAGCTTGTTGGAATGAAGAGTAAATCTGGTTATTCTTCATATCTACAGATTTCAGCGTATGTAGCAAACTAGTGTCAACAACTCTAAATGCTTCCAGAACCTGTGCAGCAACATTCAATGCCAACATAGCTGTTAGCACAATGTACATCATATTTATCATTTTTTGCCGCGGGGTCTCCGGACAATTTTTTGCACCCATATTATTCTTCTAGAAGGTTTTACTTTTTATAACTCATGGCACCCAACATGTTACCGTAAATCAAATTTAACGATTCCAGGTGTTTGTTAAGTTGCTCAGCATTGTCTTTATACTTTTTCAGCTCTTCAACAGAAGAGGCCAAAATTGTATTCATTTCGCCCAAATCATGACTAAATTTCTGACTAGCAATAAATTGTTGTTCCGTACCCTTTAATTGCGATTCAAAGTTTGAATTTAAAGCAGTAAGACTCCCATTCAATTTCTCCAGATTCCCGGAATATTGCGTAGAACTTTCTTTAATTTTATTCAATTCATTTGAAACAGAACTACCGGCTTCATCATAAGTTTGAGCTAAACGCTTACCAGTTTCAGCCAACTGACTCGAAAACTCTTCACCACTTTTATGAATTTTTTCAATAGTTCCAATACCAGATTCGGTAAGTTTTTGTGCCGTTGAAGTATAAGATTCTACCAACGAACCAACCGAACTGTTAATGCTTTCATTTGCTTTATTATTTACGTCTGCCAAATTACCCATGGATTCAGAAGCAGATCCAAGATTTTTCACATACATGTCAGTAGCCAAAGTAGCAGTAGAAATATCACTGATCCCCCTTGCAGTATTGCTTAAATCATTTAAGCCTTTTCCTACTCTATCCAAAAGTTCAGGTGTTAATTCTGAACTGGAAAACAGGTCTCCAATTCCTTTTTTGCCTTTTTGCCTTATATCCTCCATATCCATCATGTCGTACTCTTCCGTCAACTCTGGATAAACTTTGCTCCACTCGGGCATTTCTGTTGGTGGCTCAAATGCAGATAAAAAGAAAATAAATGCTTCGGTAATAAGACCAATTGTTAAGAGTAAAGTCGAATACTGCCAGTGCTCAAGTTTGAAAAGCGCACCAACCATTACAATTGAGGCACCCCAACCATAAACATAACCCATAAATGTCTTCCAACGCTTTGTCTTAAATAATTCTCCTACATTCATATCTATTTAGAAATTAGGTTAACTTAATAATTTTAAAATTCATCACCGAAAGTTGAACGCACACAACGAAAGCCGATGTATGATTTAGTAGTATCTTGATACTCATAGTTTCTTGTAGAAACCTGAACAAATTGTGAAATATCTTTCCAGGATCCACCGCGAATTACTTTACGTTTCATTACCGGAGGATCATCTTTTTTCGCATTATACTCAAAGTTAGGATTTAAATCACTTAGGTAATTGTATCCAGCTTCATCAAAAGCACTTGATGTCCACTCTGCAATATTTCCCGACATATCATATAAACCATATTCATTGGGATCATAACTACCCACTTTCATGGTTGCAATTCCTCCATCCTCAACATAATTTCCTCGTAAAGGTTTAAAATTGGCAAGAAAAACACCATCATCGTCGCGGGTATAATAACCTCCCCAAGGATACATTGAAAACTTTTTCCCTCCTCGTGCTGCATATTCCCATTCCGTTTCTGTTGGTAAACGATACGACATTAATCCTGGCTCACCCCTTTCTGTTAAAAAATCGCCTTGAATTTTTGAACGCCAATTGGTGAATGCAACAGCTTGCTTCCAGGTTACTCCAACAACCGGATAATCGTCGAATCCAGGATGCCAAAAATAACGTGTTGCCAACGGTTCATTATATGAATAGGTGAAATCTCTAATCCAGGTTAAAGTATCTGGGTAGACATGAACCTGATCTTGCATAATAAACGACGAACGATTTGCTATCGGCTCCAAATCGCCATCAATATTGTAAACACTTCCTTCGTAACTTTGAGTTTCAAAATTATAACTATTACTTCTTTTGGCTGCTTGCTGCAAGTCAATCCACCAATATTCATAAATTAATTTACGTGTATCAATTTCTTTTTTACCAAAAAAACTTTCATTTTCGGGCACATACATATCTTGCATAGCCATTTGATAATCCGGATCTTCCCAATCTATTTTTTCATCCCAATTAATCTCAGGGGGATCGATGGGATTTCCTTTCCGATCTTCAGTAATTAAAAATTCAGGATATTGGTCGCCCAACATGGTACGTGCCTTTAATTCTTTAACCCATCCTACAAATTGGCGATATTCATTATTGGTAATCTCAGTATCATCCATCCAAAATGCTTCTTGTGATACTGTTTTGGTAGGTACCCCAGACATACTTGCATCTTGATCGCTAGGACCAATATTAAAGCTCCCTCTCCGAACAAACACCATCCCGTATGGCTGCGTTTCTCTCCATTTTGGCCTGTCTTGCACTCCAACAAGTTCTCCATTTCCAGACTTACTACATCCGGTAAAACTAAGTGCAACCCAAAATACAAATGCAACTAAAAGAAATCTTTTCATACGTTTAAATTTTACGTAATATTATGATAACGCACGAAACACACAATGAAATTCAACTAAACTTGTTAACACATGCAAGTTATTAAATCTCAAAGCAGTTTCATATTTTATCTAAATCTATTTTAAAAATCCTTAATAACAAGCAATTATTCACATAAACTATGTACTACTTGTTATTTCAGAAAATACTTTACTATTATAAAAACCTAATACTCTTATATTTCTGATTCCTATTTTTATCCAAATCTACAGAATAACTTATAAACACTTCGTGAGAGCCATAACCATACGCTCCCATTGCAGATGTAACCAAATCAAACGAATATCCAACTCGCAATCCATTTATCATTTCCATACCCATTAAAAGAGCAACTGCATCTTGCACCCGATAGGAAATTCCTCCCCAAAATCGATCATCAAAAACAACATTTACGTTTAAATCTAACTGCCAACTTGCTATATCAGACTTCAAAAAAAACGACGGTCGCACCTCAAATAACGGATCTGGCAATTTAATATTGTATCCTCCGCTAAAATAATAATGCCTTGCCAGAAAGCTCGTTACACTTTCATCGAACTTAATCTCCGGCTGATTTATATGAGTAACCGAAGCTCCCAAATAGTATTGATTTGTAGATAAGTACAAACCAAGCCCTGCATCAATAGCAACTTGACTTACTTCGCCTTGTGGAATTCCCGGATCTGATCCTGGCTGAGTATATATTCCAAAATTATCCTCAGGTACTTCCCATTCACCATTTATGCTTTTATTTAACATCCCTAATGAGACACCTATGCCTAAATTTCCAAAACTCAAGGGAGTTTTATAAGCATAATTGATATTCACAAAGGTATTTTTTTCAAAGCCTAATTCATCGCTAACTACATTTAAACCAATTCCTCCGGGAGAACCAAATGCATTAATAGCTGCATCAACACTAAAAACTAAAGTTTTAGGGGCTCCCTCAAATCCTACCCACTGGTACCGATTTAAAATAAGTCCGTTAATTGCTCCCTCAGCACCTGCATAACCCGGATTTACTCCCAACTTATAAAACATGTTGTTTGTATATTGTGGGTCTTGCTGGCCAAAGGCTGCTAATTTAACTATAAATACCAAAAATAAAAAAGAAATAATTTTTTTCATACTCCTACTTGGATGCGGCTTAACAGTCGTTCCATTCATTGCTAAAGAAATAAAAAATTGTTGTTTGTAACAAACTTCTTCCGGCATAGTATGCAAAGAACGCAGGCATTTTGCTATTATTTTAATATTTCATCTATTTTTTGAATATATTTTAACCACAAGTCAGGAATATCATTATTTGAAGCCTGGTGATATTCTTCCTCTGAACAAGCCAATAATATTTTTTCGTTGTTCACTTGAAATTGCATCCACCATTGATTTGTTACGGTATTTTTATGAAACACCATTGGCTTTCCTACATCTTTAACATCTACCTGATAAATTGTTTTATTTTCTTCCAAACCAGTGCCAAAAATCTTTCGATTAATTACACCATCTAAATAATACCAAATTAATTGTGCAGCTAGTTTACTAGTTAAGTCATATTGACCTTTATCCGAATCAACTTCAAACAATCCAAATATTTTTAGTTTATCGCTTAATCCGGCATATTTTGCCAATTGACAAGCCTCTTCGCTCCTTAACCCATTGGGTGTAAAACAATTTCCTGCCGGCGCCTCCGAATGCTTTATTGCGCCAATATCGAACGACAAAACATCAGTATTTCTCAGAATTGGTTCGGCTAAAGATATGTCTTCGCGTAATTGCCCAAGCCGAACGTGATTATTTATTCCTTTTGTTTTTGAAAAATATTCTGATGCTACATAATGCCCTTGATAAGCTATTAAACTAAATTGAAACACGTCGGGGTTTGAACTAAAGATTTTTGACAAATAATTCTTGGAACTAAAAGACTCCTGACTTTTTTTAACATCCAAAAAGGCATCGATGGTTGAATAAGTAAAAAATTTATTACTCTTAAACGCTTCGCAAATACCGTAACTTAAATCCTGACTCCCTCCAATTACAATTAATGGAATTTTTAACTCATTAAAATATTCAACAATATCACGCAATGCTTGATAATTCCCCTTAATGCTGTTAGAAGATTTAAGATTTCCAAAATCTGAAATATTCAGTTTATGTTCAGCTTTTGCGAGATGATAAAATTCTTTACGAATTTCATCTGGAGCATTTGCTGAACCAGGCTCTGTTTTGTTGCTATCGAACGGGACACCCAAAATAACTAAATCCAGTTTCTGAATACCATCAACAGTAAGCGAATTTGTATTTTTCTCAATAAGCTCACCCATCGAATACTTCCAACTTGAAGTATTCAGATCCGAAAATTTTGTAAAATTCACAGAATCGAAGTAGTGTCGAACGTCCATTTCCATAATTTTTGTTTGTAAAAATAAAGGCAAATGATGAATCATCTGCCTTTATTTCTATTTTTTTCTTCCACGCCGTGGTTTTGGTTCTGGCGATTCCTTAATAATCTTCAAACAATCTTCTAAAGAAAGTTCCTCAGCTTTTGTTGTTTTCGGAATTTTATAATTCTTTTTCTTGTATTTAAGATAGGGTCCCCAACGACCGTTTAAAACCTGTAGCTCTGGTTCTTCATCGAACAATTTAATTACAGCTAACCTATCTTTTTCACGTTTTTCTTCAATTAATTCAATTGCCGTATCCAGTTCCACCGTAAATGGATCATAATCTTTACTCAACGAAACAAATTTACTGTCGTGGCGTACATACGGACCAAATCTACCAATAGCAACTACCACCTTTTTATCTTCATATTCACCTAAATCGCGGAGAAGTTTAAAAAGTTCCAATGCTTCTTCTAAAGTAATTGTCTCCAAATTAAGACCACCACGCAAACTTGCAAATGTTGGTTTTTCCGCCCCCTCTTCATCACTTTGTACTCCAATTTGAGCAAAAGGACCATAACGTCCAATTTTTACAGAAACCGGCTTACCCGTTTTGGGGTCGTCTCCAAGAATTCGTTCACCGTTTGAACGTTCAGAGTTTTCAAGTGCGTTTTCAACTTTTGCATGAAATGGTTGGTAAAACTTATCTAACATTTCATTCCAAACTTTTTTACCATCGGCAATATCATCAAATTCTGCTTCAACACTAGCGGTAAAATTGTAATCCATAATCAGGTCGAAATTATCAACCAAAAAATCGTTTACAACAGTTCCAATATCTGTAGGTGAAAGTTTATTTTTCTCAGCTCCGGTAATTTCAGTATTTGTCTGTTTAGTTATCTCTTTGTTTTGCAACGAAACAACAATGTATTTTCTTTCAACACCTTCACGCTCTTCTTTTATAACATAATTCCGATTCTGGATAGTTGTAATTGTTGGTGCGTAAGTAGATGGACGACCAATCCCCAGCTCCTCCAAACGTTTTACCAACGATGCTTCCGTATACCGAGCCGGACGCTGCGTAAACCTTTCAGTTGCAACTGCTGAATTTAATTCCAGAGCATCATTTACTTTTAAAGGCGGAATAATTGACTGACCGTTTCCGTTGCCTCCATTGCCCTCTTCATCGTCTGTAGATTCAATATAAACACGTAAAAAACCATCAAATATTAATACCTCACCGCTTGCAACAAAATTTTCTGCAGCATTGGAAATAGAAATAGAAACTGTTGTTTTTTCCAATTGTGCATCAGCCATTTGCGACGCAATAGTACGTTTCCAAATCAATTCGTACAAACGCTGTTCCTGGCTTGAACCCGCAACAGTTTCCTGATCCATATAAGTTGGACGAATAGCTTCGTGAGCTTCCTGAGCTCCTTTCGCTTTCGTTTTATACTTACGTATTTTTACATATTCCTCTCCATGTAAAGATTCTATTTTTTGTTTGGTTGTATTTATTGCCAATCCCGACAAGTTCACCGAGTCGGTTCGCATGTAGGTAATTTTACCACTTTCGTACAAACGTTGTGCAACTGCCATGGTTTGAGAAACTGAAAAACCCATTTTTCTACTTGCTTCTTGTTGAAGTGTAGAAGTTGTAAACGGAGCAGCTGGCGACCTTTTCCCCGGACGTTTTACCACATCGCTAACTGTAAAATCTGCAGTTTTACATTTCTCTAACAGTGCATTTGCCTCTTCCCAAGTTTTAAATCTTTTAGAAAGCTCGGCTTTTAATTCAGTAATATTCCCACTTCCATCCGAGACCAGAAAAAATCCATTCACCCGAAACCACGATTCACTTGTATGATTACGGATTTCGCGTTCTCGCTCTACAATTAAACGAACTGCAACAGATTGCACCCGACCAGCAGAAAGCGATGGTTTTACCTTTTTCCACAAAACCGGAGAAACTTCGAATCCAACAATTCGATCGAGTACCCGTCGTGCTTGCTGAGCATTCACCAAATTTTCATCAATTGTTCTCGGATTTTTTACCGCTGCAGTAATTGCCTCCTTTGTAATTTCATGAAAAACAATACGTTTTGTGTTTTCTGGTTTTAGTTTCAGAACTTCTTTTAAGTGCCATGCAATAGCCTCTCCCTCACGGTCTTCATCGGAAGCGAGCCACACCATTTTAGCGCCTTTAGCAAGTTTTTTTAACTCGGCAACAATTTTCTTTTTATCAGGAGAAACAATGTATCTGGGGTTGAATTTATTCTCGATATCAATACCAAAATCTTTCTTCTCCAAATCCCTAATATGTCCCATGCTGGAAGTAACCACAAATCCTTCTCCAAGAAATTTTTCTATGGTTTTTGCCTTCGCCGGTGACTCTACAATAACAAGATTTTCGTGCATATGCTTTTCAAAAATTTCTGCAAATTAAAGCAATTCAATTGCTAAACTCAAAATTAAACAACTATTTTTTATTTCTATTGTATTGAAAATGATGAATTTATTTCTAATAATCTAAAATATTACCACGTTTAAAACCGTTTAATTAATTGCTGCGTAGGCAGAATCGTATATATTTGTACCTTTAAATTAATCGTTGAAATTCATGGTAGAAAATAAAATAAATTTTAAAAGATATATTCTTTGGTTTTGGTCGGCGGTGTTACTTTTTATTGCAGGAAGCTTTTTGTTTTTCTTTTTACTTGCCAAAGGAACACTTGGTTTTATGCCCAGTTTCGAGGAGTTAGAAAACCCGAGAAATATATTAGCATCCGAAATTTATTCGGAAGACGGCAAAGTACTCGACAAATATTTTATTCGCGAAAACCGTACGTTTGTAAATTATAAAAACCTCCCTCACCATTTAATTGATGCACTAATTGCAACCGAAGATGTTCGTTTTTACGACCATTCGGGAATCGATTTAAGAGGTTTAGTTCGTGTTGCAAAAGGAATTCTCACCAACGATTCGAGTTCGGGCGGTGGAAGTACATTAAGTCAACAGTTGGCAAAAATGCTTTTTCCTCGAGACCGAAATACCCGCAAAATAGAATTGGTTTTACGCAAATTCAAAGAGTGGATAATTGCCGTTAAATTGGAAAGGAGCTATACCAAGGAGGAAATAATTTTGATGTATTTAAATAAATACGACTATTTAAATAATGCAGTAGGAATTAAATCTGCTGCCAATGTTTATTTTAGTGTTGCTCCCGACTCCTTAAAACTTCATCAATCGGCAATGTTGGTTGGAATGGCAAAAAACTCTTCGCTGTATAATCCGGTTCGCCGCCCCGAAATGGTACAACAACGGAGAAATGTTGTGCTTAATCAAATGGCAAAATATGGGTACATCACGATTGCGGAAAGAGATACTGCAAAAAAACAACCACTCGATTTACAATATACTAAAGTGGATTATAAACTGGGTGCTGCCCCATATTTCAGAGAATACTTACGATTAACTCTTTCATCTAAAAAACCGGAACGTAAAAATTATCCTTCGTGGTTAGGACAAAAGTTTATTGAAGATTTAGATGAATGGGAAAACAACCCACTTTTTGGCTGGTGTAACAAAAACATAAAACCCAACGGCGAAAACTACAACATTTATTCTGATGGATTGAGAATTTATACAACCATCGACTCCAGAATGCAAAAGTATGCGGTTGAAGCTGTTGAACAACATTTAGGACAAGACCTGCAACCCTTGTTTGACGACAACATGAAGAATCTAAAAAATCCTCCTTTTGCAGATAATATGGATAGTGAAACCGTTGAGAATCTACTGAATCGCACAATCCGACAAAGTGAACGATATCGGGTTTTAAACAAAGCAGGAAAATCCTTTGAGGAGATAAAAGAAAACTTTAATCAACCAGTTGACATGACAATCTTCTCTTGGAAAGGCGAGATTGATACTACCATGGCTCCCATAGATTCAATAAAATATTATTTCCGTTATTTCCGCTCGTCGTTTATGGCAATGGATACCGAGTCGGGAAAAGTAAAAGCATATGTTGGTGGCCCAAATTACAAATATTTTATGTACGACATGGTAAAAGTCGGAAAACGTCAGGTGGGTTCAACCGTAAAACCATTTTTATATACCATGGCAATGCAAAATGGCCTCACTCCTTGCACCAAAGTTCCAAATGTAAGTCAGCAGTTTCAATTGCCTGACGGATCGATTTGGGAACCAAAAGATGCTGGTGTTGACCCGGAAATGGATGGAAAACTAGTCACTTTAAAATGGGGGTTGGCCAACTCTAAAAATAGAATTTCGTCTTGGGTTATGAAACAATTTAATGCCCATGCTATTGTTGAACTAATGAAACGGCTTGGTGTTTACAGTCCAATCGATCCTGTTCCGTCAATGTTTTTAGGAACTTCGGATGTTACACTTTACGAAATGGTTGGAGCTTTTAATACCTATGCTAATTTGGGGGTTTATACCAAACCTTACTTTGTAACCAGAATTGAAGACCGCCATGGAAATGTAATTGCCTCTTTTCAACCAGAGAGACACGAAGCAATAGACGAACAAACGGCTTATTTAATGTTGAATTTGTTGCAAGGGGTAATTAACGAGGGAACAGGTGTTCGTTTACGTAGCTCAAACCTATGGCGTGAAAATGTAACAGAAGAGTATGGAAAATTTACCATGCCAATTGCCGGAAAAACCGGAACTACACAAAATCACTCGGATGGATGGTTTATTGGTGTAACTCCAAAACTCTCTGCAGGAGTTTGGACCGGAGCCGATTTACGAAGCATCCACTTTAAATATATTGGGGCAGGACAGGGAGCAAATATGGCTCTTCCTATTTGGGGATACTTTTACAAAAAGGTATTGGCCGATGAATCTCTGGGATTTAAAGAAGAGGATATGGAATTCAAAAGACCACTCAATTTTAATATTAATCTCGATTGTGACGAAATTGAAGAAGATAATACACCGGATGATTTCGACGATTTCTTTTAGATTAGTAGTGAGTACAAAGCACTTTTTAGCCCTCAGAAAACGGTTTTTAATAGATAAAATCTAATTCGCAGTCGTTAAAAATCGATTTCTATCTATGAAAAATCGGTTTTTAGCCTCTAAAAAGTGGTTTTTGATAGATAAAAACTATGTTGTAGCCATTAAAAAGCGATTTTTATCTATGGAAAAGTAGTTTTTAATGCCTGCAAAATGGTTTTTTGAGGCTACAAACTGTATTCGAAAACGCTGAAACCTCAGGTTAATACAACCAAGGCTGCACAACAATTCCTTTTGCCTGAATTTTTGGACTTTCGTAGGTACCGTAAAAAACACTGTTACAATCTAACCAGATAATAAATTTTTGCATCTCCTCGTCGGTGAGTTCAACTCCATGATGACCACTTTGCAACATTTTATATAACTTGGAATCCAATGCTCCCACTTCCCCGGGAATAGAATACGAAATATTATTATTCTTGCTAATCAAAGCACCATTTCCTCCAAAGTTTGCCCAGGCCAAAGGTGCAAGTGTGTGGTACGCTTCCGACCAACCATTTTCCCCAAAATGATCGCCCTTTAAAGAAGGTGCTGTCTCTTTTGAATTATGACAATCCAAACATTTTTTGTCGATAACAGGTTGTATTAGATTAGGGAACAGTATTGGAAACGTCTCTTCTATTTCATTAACAGGAACCGAGGGTTTACGTTTTACAGCCGAAGCAGTCATTCCTGAAAACGATGCCGGTTTATATTTTTTATCGTGGCAACCAATGCAAGTTAATGTTTCACCTTCATGCAAATAGGTTACCGATCGCATGGTTTGCACGGCTCTGCCTTCACCGTCAAGTGCCTGAAAATAAATAGGAACACCGGTGGGAACAGTAAAATTGGCCGAACCATCTTTTTCAACCGGAACAGTACCGATTACACCGCGAGCCAACGACTGGTTTCCGACACCAATAAAAGGATCATCAGCAATTCGTGTAGTCTTAGGAAATACCTGAATAATGCGTAACTCCTTAATTTCTGTATTTTCCGGCCAGGCTAATTT
>JABMPI010000467.1 GCA_013203755.1 Bacteroidota bacterium | reverse complement strand
GTTATGATGGAACGAAAATACAGATTGTTGAGACTGTCACAAAATTGTTGGTAACGGTTACGCTAAAAAACGTTGCCGTCCCGTAGGGCGGCTATGTTTTTTTAGCGAGTGTTGTGCGTTTGTTATCTTTTTGGTAATCAAGTTAAAAGGTTAATTCTTCAGATAAAGCTTTGGTTAATAATTTCATTCTTTTTTCCACAAATACAGGAAATTCTTCTAATTCTAATTCTTTCGGTAAATAATACTTTTTTAAATTAATTGAGTTTTTATTCACCCAGTCTTTTAAATCCATAGCGTTTTTGGACTTATTTTCGTTTCCATCCAACATTTGTAGATTAATGATTGAATTGAAATAATCCCAATCAGTGAAATATTCTCGATTGTCGTCATTGAGAATTATACCATTTGCTTTTAATTTTTTCTCTTTAAAATGAGATATTGGATGGCAATGATCAAGATGAAAATCACGATTCTGATAGTCTAAGTGCGGAAATAGCACTGCCAAAACAGGAAAAGCGTACCGATTGTCCTTGCTCGTATAGAGTAGTCCTTCAATAAATTCATCGTCAACGGTAATGGATTTATTGGTTTTAGAAAGCCTTGCGGCAATAGCTTTGGCAGGGAATACACCTGAGCCTTTGCCAACTTCTTTTTTAACGGTGTCTCTAATTGCTTTTAATACTCCTTCTGCTTGACCTCCAAATATTTGATGTAGTAAAACAACGTGAAGCCATCTTTTTATTAAAGCTCTATCTTGTTTGTATCCAACTTTTTGACAAAACCCTTTTACACGGTCAGTTTTATATAAATAATAAACAATTGGGTGTAATGCGTTCAATGACGTTAAAGTGTTCGGAGCATATCCAAAGTCAGTAACCAACTGAAACACTTCTTTAATTGCACTTTTTATTTCAACCCAGTGCTTTTCGAATTCTTTTGCGTTTTTTATTTTGAAGTTTTCAACTCTAAATTTGATATCATCATTATATAAAATCAAATAAGTTCGTAGGATGAAGTCCTTATTTACTGCAAATCCAAATTCCTTAATCAATTCATCAACCAATCCATTTATTTCTTTTTTGGCATCTAAATTCATCCAACCCATAATTGTCGTTGACATTACAAGATCAGAATAACTTAATGTAACACCGCCTGAGTTAATTCGAATAAAGATATTTAGAGCTCTGGTAAAATCAGAGCTTTCTTCTAAGTAATAATGAATAAGTTTTTCTAAGTGGACTATGTCATGCAGCCTGCTCAATATTTCTTGTGAATCTTCATCCACAATCTCATTTTTTTTAAAGTAATTATTTAGCTGTGATGTGCCCTTAATTCCAAGAATATCTCCGACCTTAAACCAAATGTTGTTATTATCTGAATTTTCAACCTCTGAAGGTTTTAAAAATGTGAAATCATACATTCTATCGTCATCACTATCATTCAAGTCATTTCGTTTGTCTTTTTTATATTTTAAATTCAAATACAGATAACGTGTAGGAACTGAATATTCGTTGTCATTCCAAGCTAAGTTATACCCATGATAGGCATACGAACCTTTTAGTCCCAAATAGAGAGCTGTTAATCGTTGTTGTCCGTCTAAGATAACCTCAAAGCTCGGAATCGAAAGAGTCGAAACTTCTTCTGAACGAATAAGATACCTTTCCCTATACTTTTTGAGAATTCCATAGAATCTTTGATTTCCAGTATTTTTTCCGTTAACTCGCCAAAGTAACATTGACCCAATTGGATATCCTTGCATTAATGAATCAAATAGCATTTCAATTTTTGTATTACTCCAAACGAAATCGCGTTGAATAGCAGGCAATAAATATTGGTTGTAATCTATTTTATCAATTGCATCTGAAACTGAAAGGGGTGGAAAAAATGACATAAATTTTATTATTTAAAGTTAATTATTTAGCGAATCCTAATAACGCACAACGGCTGACGCTAAAACAGCGTAGGCTGCAAATGTAATATTTTTAAATGTGTAATTTATTATTTTTAAAGATAATGTTATCATAGTAGGTGGCAGACTATGTGTTTTAACGTTTGTTACCAACTGTTGATATAGGAATCAGATGGGAATAAAAGTCATAACCCCTCGCCCGTTATGTTTTGAGGTTTCGACTTATTGGGTTCTTCATGAATTAATACACAAGCCTTTTTAAGACCTTCTAAGGCGCTATGTTATGATCGCTCTTCTCCAAATACAAAGACCTTCTGAAATACTCTCTCGGCGGATTACTTGAAACACACGCAAGTTACGCTTCGTGGTTTGTGTTCTCCTGTTATGCTTCTTGGTATTTATGCTAATTGTTTCTTATACTCAAAAGAAAACGGAACGTATGGAACGTATAAATTTCTCACGATTTATTTGATGTACAAATGATTGATTGAAGGGCTTAAAATGGGTTGGACTCTGCCCTATTTTGGATGCTTAGTTGATTATGATTTTCCTGTAATAAAAAAGGGGTTATGATGGAACGAAAATACAGATTGTTGAGACTGTCACAAAATTGTTGGTAACGGCTGACGCTAAAACAGCGTAGGCTGCAAATGTAATATTTTTAAATGTGTAATTTATTATTTTTAAAGATAATGTTATCATAGTAGGTGGCAGAC
>JABMPI010000466.1 GCA_013203755.1 Bacteroidota bacterium | reverse complement strand
GTATAATTCCCGATATAACCATTGGGTAATTGTGTCTCCAGTAATCCTTCCACAGCGTTTTCAATAATTGAAAGCAGCTCCGGTTCCGGTTGATATTTGTATGCAGCAATAGCCGACAAAATCCATTTTCCCCAAAATTCGCTTTGCCATAAACGGGTCTCCTTTTTACTTTTGAAAGGTTCAATCAGATGTTCAACATCCTGTTTTTTAATTCGTTCATTAATACACAGATCTATTTTTGCGCCGGGATACCCTCTTAGTTTTATATCAGATATTGTTTCAGGAGTTAAAATGACTGACGACTTCTCTTTGTTATTTACTGAATTGTTTTCGGAAAGAGAAGTGAAAAACGACATGAAAATAAGAATGGAAAGAAAGTATAACAATTTCATTAGTATTGATTTAAGTTTGTTTCTGTTGTTTAGTAAAGTTAAAAATTATTCTATAGATTTATTTACAGGTAAAAGTATAAAACTTATCACTGCTGAATTTATTTAAAATTTATGAGTTCCTGTTTTATTTCTCCAGAAATTAAATAAAAGTGCTTTAACTGAAAGCTATCTGACTGACATATGTGCGTTTTGGATTGATATCTATTAACTTTTAGTATGATAAATGTTAATTTGGAATGATTTTAAAATACTTAAACCATAAACTTGAACGTATTTAGATATGGTAATATGTTTAACTTTGAATTACAAACCTTTAAGAAAATCAGTTCTTTTATGTCTAAAATCATTCATAAAATTTATGTTTTTACATTAGTGGCAATAACAGTTATTGTTTTTTTATCCCTGGCTTTTTACGGGGCTGGTTATTACTTCACTAATATTCAAGAACGGTTTTTTCATGAGCAAAATGAACTTTTAAAACCAAGTGGTTTTATTGGGCATGGAATGGGAATTACGGGTTCGTTGTTAATGATAATCGGCGTTTTTGGTTACATGGCTAGAAAAAGATTTCGATCTCTTTCCCGGGTCGGAGTTTTAAAATATTGGCTCGAATTTCATATTTTTCTTTGTACGCTTGGCCCAATTTTAGTACTGTTTCACACTTCATTTAAATTTGGAGGAATTGTAGCTGTAAGTTTATGGAGCATGGTTGCCGTTGTTATTAGTGGTGTGCTTGGCAGGTTTATTTACATTCAAATTCCTCGTACAATAGAAGGGCGGGAAATGAGTTTGAATGAGTTGAACGGCATGAAAGTGAATTTTTACATTGAACTCGAAAATCGTTATAATATTGATTCGGATATTATTGCATGGCTGAATGCATCGTTGTTAGATAAATCAAGTTTGAGCGAGGGGAATTTGTTGGTCAGGATTTTTAAACGTTTAAGGTTTGAAAACAGAATTATTAGACAATTACGATCCAAATTAAAAGCGAAGGATATTTCCAGAAAGAATTTCAAAAAGATAATAAAACTAATTAGAGGTGAAATTATTCTTAGCCGAAGGATTGCGTGGCTTTCTACAATGCAAAACTATTTGAGATACTGGCATGTGGCACATCTCCCGTTTGCATTAATTATGTTGGTAATTATGATTGTACATGTAATAGTCGCAGTACTTTTTGGATATAAATGGATTTTTTGATTATGGATATATTAATTGAAAAAATTATTATTTACGGTGGTGTTGGACTTTTTCTGTTCAGTGTAGTTTTTATCTACGTTCGAAAGCTGAAAAGGGAATCCACAGTTGTTGGAGAAAAAATTAGAATTGCCAAAGAAGAGGGTCTGCACGAACCGGTTTCCTTACATCCGGTAGTGGATGTTAATTCCTGTATTCAAAGTGGTGCGTGTATTAGAGCGTGCCCCGAACACGATATTCTTGGGATTCGGAATGGAAAAGCAACAGTAATAAATGCCAGTCGCTGTGTTGGACACGGAGCCTGTTTTCATGCCTGTCCAACCGAAGCGATTTCGTTACATATTGGAACTGAAAAACGGGGGATTGATTTGCCCCATGTTAATCAATCTTTCGAATCGAATGTAAAAGGAATTTTTATAGCGGGCGAAATGGGAGGCATGGGTTTAATCAAAAATTCGGTAGAACAGGGAAAGCAAGCAGTTGAAAATATCTGTAAGGGGTTGGATTCAAAAAGTAAAGCTGAGTACGATTTAGTAATTGTTGGTGCCGGGCCTGCAGGAATTTCAGCATCGTTGGAAGCAAAAAAGCGTAATATTAAGGCAGTAACACTGGAACAGGATTCGTTGGGCGGAACGGTTTTTACATTTCCACGGGCAAAAGTTGTAATGACCTCAGCCATGGATTTACCGCTGCATGGAAAAGTAAAATTGTATGAAACCAGCAAAGCGGAGTTATTAGATCTGTGGAACAGTGTACTCAATAAAAACAAAATTAAAATTATCGAACATAAAAAAGTTGAACTCATTTCACCTGAAAATGGAGGCTTTAATGTGAGCATTAAAGATGGCACAGAATATTCAACACAGCGAGTTCTTTTGGCCATTGGCAGGCGGGGCACGCCACGAAAGTTAAATATTCCGGGTGAAGTTTCTTCTAAAGTTGCTTACCGATTATTGGAACCCGAATTAATTACAGACAAGAATATTATTGTTGTTGGCGGCGGCGATTCTGCCATTGAATCGGCATTGCTTTTGACCGATGAAAACCGGGTAACACTTTCGTATCGAAAAGAGGCATTTTCGCGGTTGAAACAAAAAAACAAACAAAAGCTTGAGGAAGCAATTTCTGCTGAAAAGTTGAGTGTAATGTTGAATTCAGATTTGATTTCAATTGAAGAGGACGTCGTAAATATTAAGATTTCGGGAAGTGATCCACATTTGAAGTTGGAAAACGATTTGGTTTACATTTTTGCTGGAGGAGAACTGCCAACCCAGTTTTTAAAGAATGCAGGGATTGAGATT
>JABMPI010000465.1 GCA_013203755.1 Bacteroidota bacterium | reverse complement strand
TATAAAAACATTAAATAAGCTGTGGCTATTCGCAGTTTTTATACCTTGTAAAAAACAAAAATAGCATCGCCTGTTCTGTCCAACTTATTTCGTAATAATCCCTTATCTGAAAATGAGAATCTAAAAAAGTACGTAAAAATTTGGTCTGTACTTAGAAAAAGATTACTCTTTAAATCGCCGATTCAAATTGTTTTAAAAATCGTACATCGTTTTCAAAGAAATGACGAATATCTTTTATTCCGTATCGTAACATTGTAATTCGTTCTATTCCCATTCCAAAAGCAAAACCAGTGTATTTTTTGCTATCGATATTGCAACCTTCCAATACATTAGGATCAACCATCCCACAACCTAAAATCTCTAACCAACCGGTGTATTTACAAACGTTACATCCTTTGCCACCACAAATGGTACAACTCACATCCATTTCGGCACTTGGCTCGGTAAATGGAAAATACGAAGGTCGCAACCTAATTTTCGTACCCTCTCCAAAAAGCTCTTTTGCAAATTGCAGCAAAGTTTGTTTCAGGTCGGCAAACGAAACATTTTCGTCAACATATAAACCTTCAATCTGATGAAAAATACAATGCGAACGGGCAGAAATAGCTTCGTTACGAAAAACACGCCCCGGAAAAATCGAACGTATTGGTGGCTCGGTGTGTTCCATTACACGAATCTGAACACTTGAAGTGTGGGTACGCAATAAAACATCAGGGTCTTTTTCAATAAAAAAGGTATCCTGCATATCGCGCGCAGGATGTTCTGGTGGAAAATTTAATGCAGAAAATACATGCCAGTCGTCTTCAATTTCAGGACCTTCGGCAACTGTAAAACCAAGACGGGCAAAAATGCCAATAATCTCGTTTTTTACTAAGGAAAGCGGATGACGGGTTCCCAGTTTCATTGGTTCACCCGGCATAGTTAAATCTAAACCGGAAGTACCGCCTTCGGCAGCATCAAACGACTCTTTTAACTGGTTAATTTTATCGAGTGCAAAGTTTTTTAATACATTAATGGCTTGCCCAACATCCTTCTTTTGTTCGGCTGGAACATTTTTAAAATCGGCAAACAACTGACTGATGTTCCCTTTTTTACTAATGTATTTTATTCGCAGTTCATCCACCTCTTCCAGGCTCGATGCAACTACCTTTTCAATTTCTTCCTGTAAAGCCTTAATCTTATCTAACATCCTACCTCAATTTTATTAAGCCGCAAAGATAATCATTCAATTTAATTCTGAATGATATATTTTATACGCTGAATTTTTAACCCAAAGTACCCGGAACAGGAACTTCTGTGCCTTCAATAAATCCGATATTATCCATCACAAAAATATCGGGACCTAATTTCATATCAGAGTTCATCATTTCATCAAAAGTTACTTCTTTCCCCGTGTAAGCAGAAACTCTTCCCATAATCGCTACCATAGTGGAAATGGCAGTTTCTTCCGCTTCATTTCTTGGGATATTATTTCGGATACATGTAACCAAATCAATATGTTCGTGGGCATGGCCATCTATTTTTGCCTTTTCAATGGTTTCGATAATATTTCCCTGATGGTCTAAAATTTTTGGACTGTTCCAGTCGTCGGTAGTTGCAATTCCTTTTGTACCATGAAATATTTCAGAAACCTTTCCATCTGTTCCATTAATTTGCCTGCTCATGCTATGCATTTGCCTGCCATCATCAAAAGTATAATCAATACTAAAATTATCATACTGATCGCCAGTTACCCTTTTTTGTCGCGATCCAAAACCAAGAGCTTTTACCGGATGTTTCCCAAAAAACCAATTGGCAATATCAATGTTATGCACATGCTGTTCAACAATATGATCGCCCGAAAGCCAGCACCAATTCACCCAATCGCGAATCATCCACTCCATTTCTGTCCATTTAGCATCGCGATTTCTATACCAAAGTTGTTGCATATTAAAATAAATATTGGCAGAAATAATTTCTCCAATTGCATTGTCGTTTACTCTTTTTAGCAGTTCAACAAAACTTTTTTCGTGACGTTTGTGTGTGCCTGTAACAATTTTTAATCCCAACGAATCAGCCATTTTTGCCGTACTAATTACCGAGCGAACACCAGCAGGATCAACCGCTATGGGTTTTTCCATAAACACATGTTTACGTGCCTTTACCGCAGCTGCAAAATGTTTTTCCCGAAATTTTGGAGGACAAGCAAGAATTACTACATCAACACCCGAATCAATTACTTTCTCGAAAGCATCGAACCCAACAAAACAGTTTTCTTGAGGAACATCGATTCCTTTTTGGATTTTAATCCTCTCCCGGCAATTATCAACCCTGTCCTGAAATACATCTCCCAGGGCAGTGATTGTCAAACCATTTCCAGCATCAAGAAAATTAATAGCCGCACCGGTTCCACGGCCACCACATCCAATTAATCCTGCTTTTAATTCGATACCGTCAGGAGCAGTTTCCAAAAGTGGTGGCAGGTTTAAATCTCTTTTTTTGTATGAATTGGCTAAACTGTTACTTTCGGGAGAAGCACATGAAGATGTAAATCCTGAACCAACAGCACCAGTAACTCCCATTGCTAATGCACCAGATAAAAAATTACGCCTGGAAAAATTATTGTCATTCATAACTGTTGAGTTTAATGGTTTAAAGTTTGAATCATTCAATTTAATTCTGAATGATATAAATATTGCATGGATATAAATGATAAGATCTTTAATTTATGCACCCACATCCCAGCGCCTGAAATACAATCCCTGACGAACAATTGGAAGCGTTTTAAATTCAATATCTTCCATTTGTGCCGTACTTAATGGCGAAAATTCAGAAGCAATTTTCACGTTTTCTTCAATCTGTGCAACACTGTCAACACCAATAATAGATGTACTTACCGGTAAACTCATGTTATAAGTAAGGGCTTCTTTTATAGAAACGGTTCCAGATAAAGGAGTACGATTTCGTTCATCGGTTTGTTCTTCCAGCGGAGGGGGAGTCCAACTTGAGAGTATACGACCGCGGGTGGCTATTTTCATACTAATAATGGCAATACCTTGTCGTTGTGCTTCGGGAAGCAGGTAATTTTTGAAACTCAAATAATGCACATCTGCTGCGTTAACAGCCATCAATATGGAATCGAAAGGATAACGTTTTATCGCCTCCAAAAGTACCAATGGCTCATAATGCCCTGTTATACCAATTTTACGAACCATGCCTTCCGATTTTGCTTTTTCCATGGCTTTCATAGCGCCATCGTTGGTAAAAATCTGATCCACCTGATCCTGAGTTTTAATATTGTGAAGCTGCCAGGTATCCAGATGATCGGTTTGCAGGTTGGTCAAACTTTCTTCCAGCAAACGCATGGAACCATCGTAGGTCCGGTCGTGGGTTTTGGTAGACAACCAAACTTCACTCCTTCGGGTTTTCATCACTCTGCCAATATTGAGCTGACTAACTCCCCTTCCGTAAGACGCGGCCGTGTCAATATAATTCACTCCCAAATCGATGGCGCGATTGATTATCTTTTCCGACTCCGCTTCCCTGCCTTTGATTTCGAGAGTTGCCTGCCCTCCCAGACTTAAAACACCTACTTTGTATCCGGTCTTCCCAAACGACCGTGTTGGCATTGCACTATAAGTAATCGGATTAAACGGATTCTCATCGTTCTTTTTAACCGGAATAGGTTTATATGTTTCATTAGCTGCAAAAGAATTTCCCACTGTAACAGTTGCTGCTGCTGCTAATCCGACACCTAAAAAATTTCTACGGTTGATGTTTTTGTTGCTCATAACAATCCTATTTTATGGTAATACCGTACAAGTTATTTTAAAATCCTGATTTTTAAAAGTCTACACCCCTTTATTTATTATTCAATATTGATTTTAATCTCTAAACTATTTTATAGTTTGATTTGCCGGGACAAAGGTTTTTATCTATTTTTGCAATCCTTAAAAACAAAAAGGGTCCCATAGTTCAACGGATAGAATAGTAGTTTCCTAAACTATAGATCCAAGTTCGATTCTTGGTGGGATCACCGATAAACCGCCTAACAAGCTTATTGCTAGGCGGTTTTGTTTTTCCGGGGAACTCAGGGGGAACGATTTATGTTTCGTTGTTTTTATTCAATATTCTTTTCAAACTTTAAAAAAAGATGATAAATATTTATCGCGTCCATGTTTACTCTTGAATGTGCTGATGTAAAAGAATGTTCAGTAGAAGTAATATCTATCTCAGTAAAACCATTACTGATGAAATTACTTTCTTTACATTTTCCTTTCAATTCTGCACAAATCCTTTTGATATCCCCCTCAATAATGAATCCAATCATTCCTGAGTAAGATTCATTTTTAGAATAGTCCTCATTTATAAACCGTTGCAAACCTTCATCAATATATTTTTGGCTTGCATTTTTTAATCGTTTGCATTCAATAATGAAACTACCAAAACCAGATATAAAAAAGTCAATATCTGTTCGCCCTAAATTACTTTCATCTTTAAATACCCAGTCTTCCCAGCTTACTTTGAGAATACCTTTTTGTATCAACTTTGTTAATAGTGGACTTGTATAATAAAAATCAAGGATAAATCTGTCCCTGATATCATTTTCAATTCCTATGCTTTTATCTATACGATTGTATGTATCACAGATTGCGTTTATATAAAGATTTTCGATTAAGTCTTGTTTTGAAGTATACGCCAAACAACCTAATCCAAATTGTATAAATTGATTTTTCTTACTCATCCGTATCGGGTAGTTTTGAGAATAATAAATCAATTTCTTCTTTGGCATCTTTATATGCCTGGCGCTTGGTCCAGTCTTTAAACTGGTTACTTTTTATTAGATAAAAATGCGTGGGTTCATAGAGTTTTACTTTTTCTTCCTTTAATAATTTATCGGTTTCGGTTAATTGTTTGTTTTTTACAAACTGCATTACCTGAAGTACATTATCTTGAGTTATTTCTTTTTCATTCGTTTTGTCTT
>JABMPI010000464.1 GCA_013203755.1 Bacteroidota bacterium | reverse complement strand
CTTGCACTCTGACCGAACTATATTCGGTATAAATTTTTCAAATTAGATATTTAAGTAATAAACTAAAAACTAACTAAATTTTAACTTATGGAGAAAAAAAGATTTCTAAAATTCTTTTTTGGAAAATTAATTTTCAGAATTGTATTTGTTTTAACCCTTTTTATAAATGTGTTTCCAGCAAGTGCTCAGGAAATACAAATTAAGGGAAAAATTGTTGCAGCAAGTGACAATATTGGACTTCCGGGTGTTTCAGTTGTATTGAAAGGAACAACCATTGGAGTAGTAACTAATGTTGATGGAGTTTACAATATTCTGGCACCATCAAGCGGTACTCTTGTATTTTCATTTATCGGGATGTCTTCACAGGAGATTGAAATCAACGGACAATCAACCATTAATGTTTCGTTGGAAGATGAAATAACCGGGCTTGACGAGGTTGTAGTTGTTGGCTACGGTGTTCAAAAGAAAGTAAACCTTTCGGGCGCGGTTGATGCAGTGGACGCACAGGAACTGGAAAGCCGTCCCATTACAAATCTTTCTCAAGGGTTACAAGGTGTTGCACCTAACCTGAATATTGATTTTGTAAGTGGTGAACCGGGACAAGCTGCCCGTATCAATATCCGTGGGGTAACCTCAATTAATGGTGGTGAACCTTTAATTTTGATTGACGGGGTTCCTGCTGATACCTGGGAATTAAACAGGCTTACTCCAGAAGATGTGTCTACCATATCTGTACTGAAAGATGCTGCCTCAGCGGCTATTTATGGTGCACGGGCCGCGTTCGGGGTTGTTCTTATAACAACTAAATCGGGTAAAAAAGATGGATTGCATGTTAGTTATAATAATAATATGTCGTGGGGGAAACCAACTCTTTTACCGGATAAAACAAGCGATCCGTATATTTATTTGCGCCTTCAGGATCTTTCAACAGACAATACACCCTGGAATAGTTTTAACCCCACAGATGATACTTATGCCTGGGCAAAAGAGCGTTCAGATAATCCGGCAGGAACAGTAGGTGTGCGTGTCAATCCAAACGATCCATCAAGTTGGGAATATATGGGAAACCGCGACTGGACTTATTATTTCCTTGATGATTATACCTATTCACAAAAGCACCACATTCAGCTTGATGGAAAAACAGATAAAACCCGTTACTATTTATCAGGATCATACGATAATGAAAACGGTGCATTGAAAATTGCTGAAGACTTGTTCAAACGTTACAGCATTAGGAGTAAAGTTGACTACACTCCTTTTGATTGGTTAACCATTGGCAACAACACATTAATGACAATGACCGAAAGAAGGGAACCTTCGTCTCTTGATATCTGGGAACTATACAACTTTGCACCTACTTCTTACGATAAAAATCCTGATGGATCATGGGCAAATTCAGGAGTTGGAGCTGCAGCAGCCAAATTATTGGACGGAGGTGATGTTAATAATAAATACAACAGTGCCCAGTCAACATTTACTGCCGAAGCACGCTTTTTTAATGGAGCACTGAAAGTTAACTCTGATTATACTATTCGAAAAGGAACCAGTAATTATAGCTATTACTATTCAAAATATAAAATTGGGTATGGTCCTGAAGATGTTCGCGAAATTGGATCAAACAGTGCCTACCGCAGTGCAGCATTCGACACTTACAATGTATTTAATATCTACAGTACATTTAGTAAAACTTATGGGAAGCATCAGGTAACTGCCCTTGTTGGTTTTAACCAGGAAAACAATCGTTCTGAATGGTTTAGTGCACAACGTGATGGAGTTATTTCAGGATCACTTCCAACAATTGCATTGGCAACTGGCGAGGATTATGTTGACGAAACGATTACTGACTGGGCTATCCGGGGAACATTCTTCCGACTGAATTACATTTTTAATGAACGATATATTGTTGAATTCAACGGACGGTACGATGGCTCATCAAGATTTCCCACTGAAACCCGATTTGGGTTTTTCCCTTCAGCATCGGCAGCCTGGCGTATCGATCGTGAAGATTTTATGCGGCCAATCGAAGATGTTATTAGCACATTAAAAATACGTGGATCCTTCGGATCGTTGGGAAACCAAAATGTTTCAGCTTATGGTTATATTCCAACAATGAATCCATCGCAGGCAGGATACCTCGTTAATGGGGAATTGCCACAACGGGTATCGCCTCCACAGCTTGTTTCCGATAATTATAGCTGGGAAACTGTTTCTACCGTGAATTTTGGTGTTGACCTTGGTTTGCTTAAAGATAAATTGTTTGCAGCTGTTGATATTTATCAAAGAAATACAACGGGCATGTTAACACTTGGCAGAGACCTTCCTGATGTTTTAGGTGCATCAGAACCTTTGGAAAATGCAGCCGATCTTCAAACCAATGGGTGGGAACTTTCACTTACCTACAAAGATAATTTTAATCTGGCGGGCAAACCTTTCAATTTCAATACCAGGTTTATCTTGTCCGACAGTCGTGCCTGGATTACCG
>JABMPI010000463.1 GCA_013203755.1 Bacteroidota bacterium | reverse complement strand
GATATAGACTTTGCCATTAAAACGGTCACCAACACCTTCCAGCTTAATAACCGTATTTGGTTTTACTGAAGGAACGCCCTGGAATTTTACTCTCCCTCTAATTTTCGCCAGTTGATTAAAAAGTGATTTTGCATCTGCCCACTCCTGAAGTTCTACGTCGGGTGTTCCGCCTCCGCTTTTCAACTCTAAATTTTTTAAATTAATTACAGCAGCTAAATCGTCGGTAGAAATATTGCCACTTAAATTAACGGTTGGATTGTCGGCCTCAATTTCGAATAATTCCTGATTGGCAGAATTCCAACCGTAGGACGTAACTTTTGAGACCTGATTTCTGGCGTCTATTTCAGCATCGAAATCTAAAAGGGTAGCACCAAACGAAACCGTTTCAATTTCATTCTGGTCGAAACCGGGTTTTTGGATGGTAATTTTGCCATCGTCAACCACACAAACTTTTCCGTTTGCCTGCGCCCGGGTAATACAAAAATCCCAGTCGGAAACATTGTACTGAACCAATTCTTTGTGTTGCACATTTGTTGTTTCAACATCTTTTTCCAAACCGTAAGTATCAATAATCTCCTCAAGAATTTCGTTGTCTTTACTTTCGTAGAAGTATTTACTTTTCCTTCCAACCGAAAGTTTTACAGCTTTGTCTTTGCATTCGATAATTAAGTACGACTGACTTGACCTTATTTTCAGGTTGTGCCGGATTACTATTCCTTTAAAAATAGTCTCTTCATCGGAATGATAACCAGCTTTTATTTCAATTTCTTTTCCTGGAATTAACAAATCCTGATTACTAAGTTCAAATTCCTGAGACGCCGGATCGCCATCCAACACAACAATTTTAGCCGTGGGAATTCTATTGATTTCCTTTTCGACAACCACATTTAATACCTGATAAGATGACGAAAGTTGTTCGCCTTCAACCAGGATTTTAAAAGTAACCAGATCAGCTGATTGTGAAGTTTGTATGACTTGTTGTTCCGGCATAATTATGATACTTTGTTAATGGGTGGAAAATAAATTCGTTGCCCCACTTTTAACTTTCTGAAATTTGTAATCTCGTTTGCTTTTGCAACTTCCAGATAATATTTAGAATCACCGTAAATGCGAAATGCCATTAATGGAAGTGTGTCACCCTGTTTTACAATTCGAACGTGTGTTAAGTCAGGAGAGCTGTTGTTTTCTTTTGCCACCCGAAGGTTGTCTTCAACAAAGCCTTTAAACTTTGCAGTTGCAACCGCCCGCAATGGAGTTCCGTCTGCCTTAAACAGTTTAAAAGTGATTCCCATTTCGGAAAGTGTACCTTTAAAAAGCAGCGTTCCCCACGAAATTATCAGGTAATTTGGTTTGTGCTTGTCGCCGTTGTAATCGAAAACAACTTTTTTGAAATTCTCAATGTCATCAATAATACCTCCACCTTCATCTTTGAAAGTTTTATTGTCATCGTCTGTTCCGGGAGCACCGTAATCGGTAATAACTCCAGTTCTGTCGAAAACAAATTCCAAATCAAGGTCTTCGGGTAAAGCCCGATTAAACTTAGGCGCAGTTGAACTGGTTCCGGAAGCCTGATCCTCATTTTGTTCAATTTTATATTTGAACGTATAATTTTCAGGATTCAAAAGGGTTTTAAATTCCCCTTCAGAAACTTCTTGCGAAAACTTTTCGTCGGCGTAAGCCTTAATTTTTAGTTTAATCAATTCGCCACTCATTTTTATCGCTCCTTATTTTTTGAAATAATTTCTAATACCTGCTCCACACAAGCCTCAATAATTTTATCCTTTTCGTTCCGCGTTGTTGTTTCCGGGATGGAACTTTCAGGATTTTCATCCACATTTATTTTTATGTGTAGCTCTTTTATTTCAATTGGCATATTATTGAATCTTAAAATAGTTGTAAGCCAGTTCAATGGTTTCAATTACCATTTTACTCTCTTCGGCGTTAAAGTCGGCAGTTGCCCATTTTACCGGGTAAGCGTGTACCACATTCCAGGTCATCAATGGTTCATGCTTTTCGTTCAGCAAACTAATGGTAATGTCAGTAGGCGTAATATTGAAATCTTCAACCGCCTTGCGACACCATTTTATTAGGGCTGAATCCACAAGCAATCCCCGTTTCAGAACCAAATTTGGGAAGCTGGTTTTTACAGGCAATTTGTGTTTGAACCGATTTTCTCCCCCTTCGGCAATTTCCTCGGTTGTCAGATTAACTGTTAACCCAGATACCGACTGAAATTGGAATTCGCCTTTTATGTTGGCAAATTCAACTCTAAAATGAAATCCCAAAGGAGGATTGTAGTTGCTCATTCTTATTCGTTTTGAACGGTTAATCCTTCGTGAACAACTTCCATCGATTCAATGGCTACTTCGTTGCCGTCGGCTTTTAAATCGGTTGACTGCACTTTAGTTGGCCAGGCGTTTTTTACTTTCCAGGTTATTACCGGAGAATGTTCTTCGTTGAGTAAACTAATGGTAATGTCGCGCCGTTCGATGGTATTTAATTTCACTGAATTCCACCACGTGAAATATTCGTTGTCGGTTGCAAAAGTTCCCCTTTTAAGGGTAATGTTGCTGAATTTTTGCATTCCCGGCATTTTTGTTTTCGAATATTCCGGGCTTGCGCCGTGGCGATATTCTACTACTTCGGTTTCCACATCTAATCCGGAAACTTCAGTAAAACCTATTTTTGTTCCACCCCATTCAACCTGAAAATGGAACTTTACCAATGGATAATTTGTTGCCATAACTATTTGTTTTAAATTTTTACTAATTACGCTTCCTGTAGTTTATGAGAAAACTTGAGTATGATAAATTCCGCCGGACGAACAACTGCCATTCCGATTTCAACGTGCATGTACCCGTTTAAGATATCTTGTGCGGTCATGGTTTGTCCCAAGCCAACACGAACATAAAATGCTTGCTCTGGTTTTGCTCCTGCTAATGCACCAGCTCTCCATTGCAACGAAAGGAAATTCTCAATCATTGCCCGAACTTTTACCCAGGTATTTGCATCGTTTGGTTCGAATACAAACTGCGCGGTTGCTTTTTTTACCGACTCTTCAACCATATTAAAGAAACGGCGAACGGGGATATATCTCCACTCGTTGTCGTTACCGGCAAGAGTTCTAGCTCCCCAAACCATTGTTCCTTTTCCTGCAAAAGCACGAATAGCATTCACCGATTTTCCGGCTTCGGTATCTATATTTAAGCTCTCCTGATCTTCGTGCGTAATATTTACAGTGGGTCCTTTTACAGCTGTAATACTCACATTTGCCGGAGCTTTCCATACACCACGATCGTTGTCAACCGCAGCGTACAATCCAACAATAGCTCCACTTGGAGGCAATACTACACCTTGGTTTCCGATGGCATTTACAATGCCTTTATAAACGGCATCAACTTCTTGTAATGTATCTGTTCGGTTTTTTCTAACTGATTTTAATTCAGTATAAAACTGATTTACCAAAGCATCCAGTTTTCCCAATAATGCCGCGAAATAGGGTGCTGCATTTATTGCGGTTGAGGTAAGTGTATAAATATCATTTTTAGAGGTAGTAGGAACAGCAAAAATTAGCGGTAAAAAATCAGCTGTAAAATCATCGGCTAGTAAAGCAGCATCCCATGCTGGCGAAGGCGCAGCACTGTTTGCCGCCAGGCTAAAATGATTGTAATCGAAAAGTTTAATGAGCAAACCATTAAAATTGGAAGCTGCTGCGATATACTTTCCATGAATATTTACGGCAGAGTTATCATCTGCAACATTGTTATCTGTAAAAGTCAGGTCGTTAAAATCTTTAAAATATGCATACAAATTTGCAGCTTCGGTAACTAAATTTGCCCGGGTTGTAACTGCGCCCACAGTAGGAACAGTTAATAAAGATTGTGCATCAATATCCGTATCAATATTTTCAATTGATGAAACCAGATCGCTGTTAAACAGAGCTGTTACATCTGGCACCGGACTTCCATCTTGCGTAAAAGTACCACCAACAATTGCATCATAATCAATTTTGAAAGGCAATGTAGTTTTTAGCCAGGGATAGTATGCTGCTCCATATTTCAGATAATTCATACCAACATTGTTTCGGAATAAAGCAACCGGGTCAGCTGAAGGAGTTGCTTCTTTGTCGCCATTTACAATGTCCATAACTGCAAAACGGTCTTGCAACTTATTACTCTGGCTCAACATTGCGGCATGAACTTCACCCGATTCAGCTTCAGAAAGATGCACTGTTTCAGGAATAACCAATAATGTTGGTAAATCTACTTTCTCTAAGGTTGCCAATCCATCGAGTAATTCCTGTTTATCAACCCCGGAACTAGCAGAGTTATAATCTCCAACAGAAACAATGTAGCAATCTCCTCCTCCGTTTGCATAAAACATACGAACAGAATCGAATAACAAATTAATTCCATTCACATTGGCAGATTTAACCGTGTTATCCGTATTTAAATCAATTTCGATGGTAGTTGGATCAGGAGCACCACCAAAATAAAATTCGTATTCAGGCAAAGAACCTATTTTTACAGGATTAATAATTCCTTTAGAATGGTAGTCTACGCCATCAACAATGGCTAATTCAGTGTAGCCAATAAAGGCGGGAATTGCAGTCTCAACTTGCGCAACCGAGGGAGGGAACTTTGAAATCTCCTCGATATAAACGCCTGGTGTTTTGTACGATGTTGCCATAATTTTGAATTTTAGTTTTACATATATATTTCAGAATAATACTTACTACTTGAAGTATCGGGTTTAATTAAATGTGCATTAGGATTAGGTAATTCGTTGCCATCGAGTTCGATGGAAACGAATCCTTTTTGAGTAAGCGGTTGTTCAACTTTTGTTATTAAGCGTTGAGCATCACCATTCTCCTTTTTAACGTCATCTTTATTTTTAACTTTTTGGTCTGTATCGAAAAGATAACGCCAAATGGTTTTTCGGTTATTAAGTAGTATTTCGAATGTTTTAAAAGGATTTTGAATTTTATTTTGGGCATCGGTAATATGTAGCGAACTATTTTCTCCTTTCATAAAAATTTGAATGAAGCCAAACAGACTATCTTTTTCGTTTACAGAAAGCTTTTCTAATTCTGCCTTTGCACTGTCATCCGACAGAACAAAATTTTCACCAATACTATTGCTATCGCCAGATTTATTAATTAGAGGGAATGTACCCGGTTCTGTACTTAGTTTCCGATTTGAGAAATAGTAAAGTTTAGCTGCGTTTCCCAATTTAAGATTGGTATAATTATAAAAAGCAGAGTCTTTTAGTCGAATAAAAAAAGTAAAACATAAATCGTCATCCAGCGAAATAAACGGAATGTTGTTATCGTTTCCACTTACTTTACTCCAAAGTGTAACTCCTGTGTTTAGTGTTTTAAAAACCAAATTGTACCCGTTTAGTTTTTGCTGTGTTTCTATGGTGGGAAAAATGGTAAAGAATGTGTTGACATCGAAAGAGTCGAGTTGTTTGTTTTTCTTGATTTCGTCCATCGATTCAAACTCTTTTAAACCTTTATTTAGGAAATAGCTATGAAGAACATTCACTTTAAAAAGGGCTGTATATTTTATTAAAAATGCCATTATCTAAAATCGTTTAAGTCTCCTCCAACACTTGTAATTACTTCGGAAGTGGAAAGTTTTTTGTCTTGTTCAAGTTGAATGAGTTGAATACGATAAATCACCGATGGTAATTGCCTGCCGCCAAGCGTACCCCAAACATTATTTAATTCTTCGAAACTGGGAGTATATAATTCCAAAATAAATTTAAAATAGTCGAGTACATCGAATGCCACGTTTGTACGGTTATAAACTGTATTTGCTGAGGTAAACAGTTTTTTACCCTGAAAAAACTGAATTACTTTTGAAATGCTTCGAAGCGATTTATCGTAAGTATCGCAATTTGCACTAATTAATAGGTAGAGATTTAAATGAACAGGGGGATTTCTATATTCTGTTTTGCCTTTTTTAATTTTAAAGCTCGGAGTATTTTTCAGTGTCGTCTCCTCCTCCATTTTCAATAATGTGAGAATAACTTTCCCCTCTAATTTTTGTGAATCATTGCTCCCCGATTCCCATAAGGCAATATTTTCTACAGCAATAATTTTACCCAATCCAACTTCAACGAAAAAATTTTCAAGTTGTTCTTGTAGTATTTGTAAGGTTTCGTAAATCATGAATTAGTTATTTAAAAATCTTCTGTATTCACACAAATAAATTCATTTTTCAAGAACAATAATGCACTCAAAAACCGGTACCTAAAAATTACAATTAGGCACAAAACAAGGCTATTAAACTGTCTAAAAAATGTATGACTTTACGTCTGCTTCTGTATCAATCGAATTCGCGTTAAAATTCGATTTGATTCAATGGTTATGTGATACAATTTACAACTAAATATAATACAAGTCAATACCTTTGGGAAAACTAGCTCTCATTTAATCCTGTTTTTCAGCTACTTAACAAAACAACTATTAAGATGAAATTGTATTAATTTATAATTTAAAAAAACAACTAAATAAGAAAACAACATTGAATTACACTCCCATAAACTCTAGATTTTTCTAAAATAAAATCCAAATAACTCCTTCGAATTAATTCAATCATTTGCTCTTATTAAATATTTAAAACACGGAATAATTCGCTCAAAAAAAATTAATATTTTTTTAAACTTTTTCTACATTTTATGAATAAAAGATAGCATAGTCACCATTTGATTTAATAAAATTCGAAAGATTATTAACCTTAGTTCGGTATAAAATATTAACACAGTTTCAGCCAGTTTTTGGCAGAAATTTGTACAAATTCCCGAAGGACTATCGGGATAATTCGAGAGAATTT
>JABMPI010000005.1 GCA_013203755.1 Bacteroidota bacterium | reverse complement strand
TTTTTATTTTTTTTTTTTTTTTTTTTCAAAACGAGAATAATTTTATCCTCGTTTTGAAAAAATCTTATTTACAAATTCTCAATTATACTTTTAAGCATTCCCTGAACTTCCACTGCAATACCTCCTAATGCTTCATTGTTAACAGCGCTCATCGATGCAATTGGGTCAACCGCAGATACTTCAACTTCACCATTTTCGTGTTCCTGTACAATTACATTGCACGGAAGCATTAATCCAATTTTGTCTTCGTTGCTTAATGCTTTGTAGGCAAAATGCGGATTGCAGGCACCTAAAATTTTGTATTTTTTAAAATCAACGTCTATTTTCTTTTTTAGCGTTGCTTGTACATCAATCTCCGTTAACACTCCAAATCCTTTCTCTTTTAAGGCAAGTGTTACGTGTTCAACAGCTTCATCGAAGCTTTTTCCGTCTAAAACGGAACTAAAATAGTAGCTCATATTTTTTTTATTTGTTTTTGTAAAATGGATATACAAGATAGTTATAAATAAGACAACCCACGCAAAAATTAAAGACCGAATCGAGGGTTGACAAAATCAAAAGAATACCCGCAATACTAATTGCTCCGGATGGATGTCCCAAAACAATTAGTACCAAAGCGGTAAAAGCGCATAAAAACCCAAGCCGCGATGCAAATACCTTTTGAGCCTGGTTTATTAGGTTTTTATGAAGTTTAAGCACGTTTGCAATTTGGATTGCAATAACCCGGATTGGGCTATATTTAACCTTCATTGTTGCTCGTATAAAATAGTCGATTGTAACAATTCCAATAAATACCGGATTTAGTGTAAAAACAAAAAACACCATTAATATTACATTTAAAAAAATGGTGATTCGGCTTACATTACTGTCTATTTTTTCGAAGGAGACCGGACAAATGACGTCTTTTATATTCATTATTAATAAAATTGTAATTTTTGAAAAATGGATATTAAAATTTTTGTCCATTTTATTTGTATTGACAACGTTTTTCGGATGAAATTGTTTTGAATTGCGAGATAGTTTCTCCTTTTTGAGAAAGATAAAATCTTAGAATAAGAAATATCAAATGTCGGAAAGGGGAACTTTTATTCCTCCATGTTACTCAAATGCAGCTCCAGTGCTTTTACAGAAATCTGTAGCTTAATGAGATGCTGATCCGTTGGCGGACAGCATGACGGAATAATTTACACCTAAATCAATTCCAAAATTTTCTCTAACCACTTGGCATCCACATCAGAAAACGAAGCTTTTAGCGAACTGTCCACATCCAAAACACCAATAACTTCACCTGCTTTATTTTTTAGGGGAACAACAATTTCTGAGCTGGAACGTGAGTCGCAGGCAATGTGGTCGGGGAAACTATGTACATCTTCAACTACCACTGTCTCTTTTTTATTGAAAGCTGCCCAACAAACTCCTTTATCTTTTTCTAAAATTTGGCATGCCACTGGTCCCTGGTACGAGTTTACCGTCATTTCCCCGTTTTCAATCACATAAAAACCTGTCCAGAAAAAATAGTCCATTTTATGGTGAAGTACCGCAATAATTGTAGCCATGCGCGCAGAATTGCTGTTGCTTTTTAAAACTAATTCGCTCAGTTGTTTGTGAATTCTGCTGTACCGTCCCTCTTTTTTATGCTCTTCCATCGATAATATATTTTCTTTTTCAAAACGCGAATAAACAAAAAATGATTAGTTTTAAAACAAAAAAATCAAAAATTATGGAACGTATTGTATCCAACCCGGATGAAAAACAATGGGGAATGTTTACACATTTGGCAGCTTTTGCCGGTTTACTGGGAATCCCGTTTGGGAGTGTTATTGGCCCACTTATTATTTATCTGATTAAAAAAGATGAGTTCGAATTTGTAAATGACCAGGGAAAAGAAGTACTTAATTTCCAGATTACTTGGTCGATAATATTTATAATTTCGGCAATTTTAATTTTTGTGGGAATTGGGATTTTAATGTTGATTGGTTTTGGAATTGCATGGTTGGTTCTTGTAATTGTTGGAACCGTTGCAGCCAATAATGGGCAGTATTACCGCTACCCGCTTACCATTAAGTTTTTGAATTGAATTTCTTATTCACAATTTATTTTTCGTGATTAGTTATCTTTTTCCTTATTTTTGCCGCTTCAAATAAATTAAGCAATGGCACAAAAACCTTCTATACCTAAAGGAACCCGCGACTTTTCTCCAGCTCAAATGGTGAAAAGAAATTATATTTTTAATACCATCAAAGAAGTATTTCGTTTGTACGGATTTCAACCCATTGAAACCCCTGCAATGGAGAACTTATCTACTTTAATGGGAAAATATGGAGAGGAAGGAGATAAACTG
>JABMPI010000462.1 GCA_013203755.1 Bacteroidota bacterium | reverse complement strand
TTTTTTCCGGTTCAACATCCCAGTCGATAAGATCTAGCACCGGCGGCCCGGAAACCCAGTTGATTCCGTTTCTTAATGCATTTCGAATTTCCTCTTTGGTATTTCCATCGGCACCCGTTCGTCCCCACGCTGGACTGACTCTGACTTTCAGTTTGGGCTCTCTGATTTCATTGATTACCGGAATCTCTTTAAATACACGCAAGCGATCCCAAACCCGGTACAAACCATAAACAGCGCCAACAACATCTGTGCCCGAAACGAGTATTGTTTTGTACCCGTTAAATTCTTTTGTCGCAATTCTAAATCCATCTTTTCCAGGGAGCTTGTTACTATGTAATTCACCTGCCAGCTTTTGAATTACATTTGATTTGCCTGGAATATCAATCAGAATGGTATTGCCTTCTGGAAAAACTTCAACCTGCTTTATATCGAATTGAATGTTAAATTTAGAACCTGTTTTATTCAGGTCATCAATAGCAACTTTTATCGCTTCATCATTTTGTAAGTTGGGATGTAAAACAATATCCCAGTTTGTATTTTGGGCTGAGGTGAAAAGGGTTGTGACCACTAAGAACATTAAGATTAGAAATCGCATTTTTATTTTTGTTTAGTTTTTTATTGTTAGTCTCAATCAAGTATAAAACATCGTTCACATTTGTCATTTCGAAGAAGGTACGACTGAGAAATCTTCTATAATGAAAAGATTTCTCACCTTCGTACCTCAGGATCGAAATGACATCACACTTTTTCTTTTATTGAATGTATTTTGTCTAATTACTCACATCTATTAATCTAATATCTATTTGGCTGACTACTCATCTCAAATCTCAACTCACCTCCATTTGCTATTTTCGCGTGTTTAAACCAGTTTCTATTCAAAAGTTCTCCATTTATCCAAACTTTATTAGCATACTTATTTTCGGGTGAATAGTTTTCTGCAACAATTGTAAGTTTGTTTTCACCCATGTTAATTTCTGCCTTTTCGAAAAGTGGCGCCCCCAGCTGGTAAATATCCGATCCGGCAACCGGGTAAAATCCCAATGAACTAAATACATACCACGACGATAAAGTTCCCGCGTCATCGTCCCCTTCAACTCCAAAATAGTTGGCAGAGTATTTATTGTCTAGAATCCAGCGCACCCATTTTTGAGTAAGATCGGGGCGGCCGGCAGAATTAAATAAGTAGGCAGCATGAATATCGGGCTCGTTGCCGTGCCAGTAATAAGATCCGGGAGTCCAGCGTCCTAAAGTTGAGTCGGAAAGTGCAAAGAAATCATTCAATTCACTTACAAAATAGCCAGTACTTTTGAAAAGTGAAATCAATCCTTCAGGATCAAAAAACAGTGCCCAGCGCCATTGTAATGCGCTACCCTCCACATAATCGTCGGTATATTCTCCGGTAAAATCGAAGTAGGTAAGTTTTAGCGGATCAAATTTTTCAACAAAAAGCCCATCTGAATTTCGGGCCTGAAAATATTGAGTTTCAGGATTCCACACGTTCTTATAATATTGAGCATGTTCGTGAAAAAGTTTGGCGTCATCGGTTTTGCCCAGTGCCGTTGCCAACTTCGAAATGGCATCATCGGCATAAGCGTATTCAAGTGTTTTACTTACCGCTTCGTCCATTTGTTCGGCAGGACAGTATTTGTATTTTAGATATTCTTTTGCTCCCCGTCTTGCATTAAATTTACTCTCCGGAAGTTCAATGTCCAGAGCCACATTTCGCATGGCGGTGTAAGCAGTTTCCACATCAAAGTCGGTAATCCCCTTTAGGTAGGCTTCTGTTAGTACAATATCTGCTGAAGCTCCCAACATGGATCCTGTATACCCTGCCCCCGAAGGCCAGCGGGGAAGTTTGCCACCACCATGTTTGCTCATTTCCACCAACGAAACCATCATGTCGCGCTGATCTTTTGGCTTAATCAATGTGTAAAGCGGATGCACAGACCGGAAAGTATCCCAAAGCGATAAATCGGTAAAATAGCGGTACCCTTCGGTTTTATGTATTTTTTTATCAAAGCCAATAAAGTCGCCATTTACATCGTTAAAAACTGTCGGCATTTGTAAGGAATGGTAAAGGGCTGTATAAAAAGTATTTTGCTGTTCTTTGGTTCCACCTTCAATAGTTATAAGCGCGAGGTTTTCATCCCAGGCATTTTGTGTCTTGTTCAAAATATCCTTAAAATTTTTATCTCCGGCTTCCGTTTCCAGATTAATTCGTGCATTTTCTAAACTTACATACGAGATTCCGAGCTTAAGAACTACGGTTTGTTTTCCAGCAGTTTTATCGAAACCAATATCTGCTCCAAGCTGTTTTCCGCTGGCTGTTTTTTTATTTTGAAGGAAATTATTTTCAGACCAAACTGCAAAGCTTTTAAAAGGTTGGTTGAAACGAGCTGCAAAATATACTTTTATACCACCGTAC
>JABMPI010000461.1 GCA_013203755.1 Bacteroidota bacterium | reverse complement strand
GTTCGGTAGATTCGTATGAAGAATTGACTGATAAAACAGAATTAAAAAAACGTACAGGAACAACGGTTTCAAAGATTGAAATTGAAAAAATTTATTCTGAAAAAACCGGGTACAATGCAATTAATAAGGTACTTCAGAACTTAAAGTCGGAAAACCCGGACTTGCTTGAATGGTTGAATGGAATTTCGCCAGAGAATTACATTAATGCCAATCTGGAATTTGATATTGAAACTACAAATAAGGATATTGAAGAGGTAACTGGAAAAATTTCGGCATCGAGAGGAATGGTGCAAATTGGCGAACGAATAATTTTGGAAGGCGAAATTGTTGATGGTGAAAAATATCAGATGCTGGAATCGTTAAAAGCCAGTTTCGAAAAAGAACGTGGTAAAGGGGTAAACCGTTATATGGTTTCCATTGGGAAAGGACTACTTATTATTGTATTGCTCGGATTGGTGTTTGCATTTCTGTATATTTACAGGCACGACATTCTTAGTCAGTACCGCAAATTGGCATTCCTCATGTTATTTATGGTATCGATGGTGTTACTTTCCAGTTTTATAAATAAGTTTCCAAATTTGCATATTTATTTGGTTCCGTTGGCTATTTTCCCAATAGTGGTTAGAACCTTTTTCGACTCGCGAACAGCCATTTTTATGCTTATTATTACCACTTTACTTATTGGTTTTTATGCACCAAATAATTATGAATTTATATTGTTGCAGGTTTCTGCCGGAATAGTTGCTGTATTCAGTTTAAACAAAATGCACCGCAGAGTTCATCTTATTCTGGCAACATTGTGGGTACTTTTAACTTATACTCTTGTTTATGCAGCACTAAACCTTATTCACGAAGGTTCTATAATGTCGTTTAATTACGAAATGTTAAAGTGGTTTGTAATAAGCAGCGTTCTCATTTTATTGGTTTATCCACTGGTTTATGTTTTTGAAAAGATTTTTGGATTTATTTCGGATGTTACTTTAATAGAAATTTCAGATAGTAACCAGCCGCTTTTACGCAAATTGGCTGAAGAAGCTCCGGGAACTTTTCAACATTCGATGCAAATTGCAAACCTCGCCGAAGAGGTAATTTTGAAAATTGGTGGTAATCCGTTTTTAGTTCGGGCAGGTGCTCTGTATCATGACATTGGCAAAATTGCCAAACCCAATTTTTTTATAGAAAATCAATCGGTGGGAATGAATCCGCATGACCAATTGAGTTACATTAAAAGTGCAGAGATAATTATCGACCACGTTAAAAACGGAGTTAGACTTGCTCAGAAACACAAACTCCCTACCCCATTAATTGAGTTTATCGCAACACACCACGGAACTACAAAAGCCAAGTATTTCTTTATTAAACACCAACAAGAAAATCCGGAAAAGAAAATTGATGAAGATTCGTTTATTTATCCGGGGCCACTTCCAAAAACGAAGGAAGCAGCCGTTGTAATGTTGGTTGATGGAATTGAGGCAGCTTCAAGAAGTTTACCCGAAAAGACATTTGAAAATCTTCAAAAACTAATTGGGAATATGATTGACCAGAAAATAAAAGACAAACAATTAGACCATTCTGCATTGACTTTCAATGATATTAACGTTATAAAAGAGACGCTTTTAAATAAACTAATTAATATTTATCACATTCGAATTGAATATCCGAAAGAGGATATTTAATAAAAGGTACTATTTTTGCCAGGCAAATTTTTATAAAAAAATATAATTCGGATACAATTGATATGAAATCATTCAAAAAAATATTATTTCTATTCTTCCTATTTACGACGGTATTAATTAGTTGCGACAAAGAGCCACTTCCACCAGTTACTCTTTATCCAGAAAAACAAGAGGCACCTGCATTAGAACAAAAAATAAATGAATTTATTGAAGACGCAATGAACGAGGTGTATTTGTGGTACGATAAAATGCCTGACATTGATATCCGCTACGAATTTGATTCAAAAGAATATTTTAACAAATTGTTATATACAGAAGATAAATGGTCGTTTATTACTGATGATGTTGAGTCGTTGGAAAATAGTTTTGAGGGGATTGAAGAATCTTATGGCTGGTCGTTGGCCTTTGGACAATTCTCAAATACCGATTCTTATTTTGCGATTGTTGAATTTGTGTACCCGAATACGCCTGCTGCGGAAGCTGGAATTAAAAGAGGCGATATTATAGTTGAAATTTCTAATAGTGATATTACAGAAAATAATTATCGCGAATTATTAAACAGCAAAGCTATTAACATAACTATGGGAGTTGTAATTAATGATGCAATCTCAACTGGAGGTTTGGTTAAAATGACTGCTCGTGTGTTACACTTAAATCCGGTGGTATTCACCAATATAATTGAAGAGGAGGGACACAAAATTGGGTATCTTTTTTATGCTCAGTACATTGCTGAATATAACTCAAGTTTAGATACAGCTTTTCAGCATTTTAAAGATGAACAAATTACAGATTTAGTTCTTGATTTGCGATACAACCCGGGTGGTGGAACAAATGCTGCACAGCATTTATGCAGTTCTCTTGCTCCGGTAAGTGTTGTAGATAATAACAGCATTTTGGTCTCTTTTCAATGGAATGACAAATACCAGAAGTTATGGGAAAGCAGAAACGATACAGAAGAGCTTATGATCAAATTTTCAAAAGATGTACCGCAGAAAATGGATCTTAATAAATTGCATGTTTTAACCGGAAGAGGTACTGCATCGGCATCGGAATTAACTATTACAGGCTTAAAACCATATATGAATATAACCACCATTGGTGAAACAACTTATGGTAAATACACTGCCTCAACTACAATAAAGCCTGAGCAACTATACGATAATAGTACCTATTACAAAGATTTTATAAACTGGGGTTTACAGCCAATTATATTACGTTATGCTAATTCTGAAGGAGTTACTGATTTTAAAGATGGATTTCTACCTGACATTGCTTTAGCTGATGATTTGTTTAATACTTTGCCTTTGGGTCAAAAAGAAGAACCATATCTGAAAGCTGCAATTGAGGATATTACAGGAACACCAATTATTGCAATGAAAAAAGCAAGCAGAAAAATTGATTATACAATATTCGACCGTGGTTTTTCCAGATTTGATAAAAACAAAAGAGAAGTTCGGGTGGATAATTTTAGCCCTAAAATGCTGAGATAGAATTTAAATTATAAAAATATTTTAAGGACAAGTAAATAGATTTGCTTGTCCTTTTTTGTTTCTCTAAAAATACACTCTCACTAATTTTTAGGATACTTTTTATTATCAGGGAATTGCAAAAACAAGTCTATATACATTTTGTGACTATCCATTTATATATCATCTTTATTCTGAATATCAATTCGTTTACTCCGACTCTAAAGGAAGCGAATTTATTTGCTCCCTTAAAAGCTGTGGTAAACAGGGAAAATAAATTTGTGTATTAGATAACAATCCTGATGGTGATTTTACATTTTTTTTTATTGCTAAATCAACCGATTCTCTGAAGCATAATATCTATTTATGATCATTTGCAACATAGTTTTCACTGTTTTCACGAAACTGAATACAATAATGGACAAAGTTATTTAGTGCTGCAACACCATTTGACAGACCTTTACACTAAATATTTTATTGTCAAACTTTTAAATTTATAGTCATGAAAAAGTATTTAATTATTCTAGTCTGTCTGATTCTGTCTTTAATGGTTTTCGGACAAAAGGAAACAAAAAATTTAATGGTGGATATAGAAGAGGTTGAAGTAACTCCTCCAAAATTCACCGGGATTGAAAATGTTGCTGCAACATTGGAAACGGATAATTCTTCGTTGGTTAGCAAATACCTTAATAAGAACTTGATTTACCCAGAAAGAGCGCCTCAATTTCATTGGGAGGGGACTGAGATTGTTCAGTTTACCGTAACTCAGGAAGGTGAGCTAACCAACTTTAAGGTAATTAACGGCGTTTGCAGGGAAATCGACAAGGAAGTAATCCGGGTATTGAAAACAACAGACGGGATGTGGAAACCCGGCTATAACAATGGTGTACCCACTGCAATGGAACAGGAGGTATCTGTAAGGTTTGGGTTAGGAGATTATAAAGATGGTGCAATTATTAACCATTTTGTAAAAGAAGCTACCAACTTTTTTAAAAAGGGAAGTGAAAATTTATTAGTAGAGCATAAACCTAAAAAAGCTTTAAAGTCTTATAATAAAGGTGTTAGGTATCTGCCAAACGATAAAGCGTTGTTATTGGGGCGAGGAATGTGCCATTATGAACTGGGAGATAAAGAAAGTGCAAAAAAAGACTGGAACCGTATAGTAACTCTTGGGGGAATCAATCAGTTAGAAATTGATAATGATTTAGTTGGAATGAAAGGTTATTCTGAGATGACCAATATTCTTGCCCAAAAGCAAAAGAAAGAATAAGAGGCTCTCCAATTTTAATACCATTTTTCAAAAGCTGATCCGATTTTATTTATCGGATCAGCTTTTTTTATTATAAAATATATCCACTAGTAAACTAAACTTTACCCTGCAAAACAGCTATTGCGAATCATTCACAAAATTCGTAACTTTTCATTTGTGAACAACCAAGTTGTCAATATGTTAAATGCGAAAAGATGAACTCATCCAATTCCTCTGAAAACGATTTTTTAACTAACCTGACAGAACTTATAGAAAAAAATTTAACCAATTCTCAATTTGGAGTTTCATGGTTAGCCAGAGAATTGGGAATGAGCCGATCCAACCTTCATCGTAAAGTAATTTTAAATGCAAAAATTACAGTAAGCCAGTTTATAAACCAGGTACGTTTAAAAAGTGCTATGGAAATGTTGAGGCATACTTCTTTTAAAGTTAACGAGGTAGCGCACCAAACAGGCTTTAGTAATACATCTTACTTTATAAAATGCTTCCACCAATACTACGGTTATACACCCGGCGAGGTTGGAAAGAGAGAAGAAGATGAAAGTAATTCAATACCTATTCAAACCAATAAAAAACGATTAACAAAGATCCTTGTTTCCGTTATTTCTGTAGTTGTTTTAGTTGCTGTACTAATTGTTATTATTAAACCTTTTTCATTCCAACAGAAAGAGCTGGAAAAAACAATTGCCATATTACCATCGTATTATGAAGCCCAGGATGTAAGTTATTCGTCTGTAATAAATGGTACTGTACAAAATATAATTGACAACCTTAATTTGATAAAAGATATTGAAGTTAGACCGTGGCTTTCTGTTGTGCAATACAAAAATTCAAATAAACCGGCATCGGAAATTGCAAAAGACCTAAACGTGAACTATGTAGTAAAACCTTCCATTTTAACATACGATGGTAAAATTCTACTTAATATTATTTTAATTGAAGGATTAAAGGATATTCAAATCTGGACAGATTCTTACGATATTGATACAACTGATGTAACCACAATTTACCAGAAAATTTCAAAAGAAATTGCAGGACAGATTAATGCTCAAATTACACCTGCGGAACAGGATAAAATTGACAAACGTATAACATCCAATAGTAAAGCATTAAATTATTACTTGGAAGGTGTTGAATTCCTGAATCTTAAGCGGATAGGTACAGGTACAAATAATTTAGAGAAAGCGAAAACTCAATTTGAAATGGCACTGGAACTTGATAATAAATGTGCCTCAGCATACGCTCAACTTGCACTAATTTATTATTTTATAGACAATCGCTGGATTAGTGAAAATATTTTAAATAAAGAGGCTGAAAAGATATTTAGTAAACAGATAAATAAATATGCAGACAAAGCTCTTCGTTATGATTCTCAATTGGATTTAAGCCTTATTGCTAAAGCCTTGTATTATCAAAATGAAAAAGATTATGAAGAGGCTATCCCATATTTGGAGGATGCTTTGGAATATAATCCGAATTCTCACATAGTCATCAGTTACTTGAGTAATATATATAGGGAGTTAGGTGATAATGAGAAATTTATTAAATATGCCCTAAAGACGATTAATTCAAATTTTTTGGTAAGTGATATTAGTGGAGAAGTAAGCAAAGCATATATTTATTGTCGAATGGGTGTGGCATTCCGAGCTATGGGTTTTTTTGATAAAGCCCTGATTTATTTAAACACGGCGATAGAAATTAATCCCCACTATGTAGGAGCAATACATGAAAAATCTCAGCTCGTCCTGGATTCAGATGGAGATTATAAACAATCAAAAGAACTTTTAATGGATTTAATTCAAATGGATTCCTCTAATCAAGTCATGTCTGGTCAAGTAACATATAAATTTTTAGGATTATCGTGTTATATAATGAGAGATTATACGAGCGCTAATATCTATTATAAAAAAATGCTTGAACTTATTGATAGTAATAATGAGGATTATAGTGGACGGGAATCTGGTCGTTTAGCGGTAGTTTTTTCAGGAATCGGAGAAAAAGAAAAGGCTAAAGAACACATCAATAAATATGTTGAGTTTGCGGAGTCACGAGATAACCCTAAAAACAAAAGCCTTCATTTAATCGGGAGTTATTCTTTAAAAGGAGAGGCTGTAAAAGCAATTGAGCAGATGAAGATATTTTCTGAGTATAATCCTAATTATTTTCACATCCGGCTTTTTAAAGACGCCCCAATTTATGATAACATTAGAGACCTTCCGGAGTTTCATGAAATCCTTTCAGAAATGGAAATCAAATGGCAGGCAAGACATGATTCAATAAAAGCTTCTTTTGAGGAGAAAGGATTACTTTGAACTTACAATTTTGTATAAAAAAAAGGCTACTCAACAGTAGCCTTAATAAACCTAAACCAAACCAAATTTACCGACTGGAATTGCCGGTGAAGTATTTTAATTAATTTCTTTTTACCGAACCTAAACCTTCAATGTGTTTTGTTACCACCGGATTACCCTGGTATCTAACTCTACCAACACCCTCTATTTTTGCATATAATGTTTCGGTTGCATAAACGATTCCCGTGCCAACCCCTTCTATTTTAATTGATACGTCTTTCGATTTTAATTTTTCAGCATCAACATGGGCAGCTCCGGAAACTTTAATGTTTAAACTCTTAGCAACACCTTCCAATTCGAAGAGCACTCCCCCCTCTCCTAATATCTCCACATTGTCAGCTTTTATATCTAATTCAATTTTTGCGCCGCCGGCCACATACATTTCAAAGTCGTTCAAATCAAGATATCCTTTTGTTTTAAGCTTAACTCCACCTTCAATTTTTAGTTTGTCAATTTTTTTGAAAGTAATGTATAATACAATTCTGTCAAAGTTGAAATGATCAGGTTCAACATCAATTCTTAATTCATCTCCATTATTTTTAACCTGTAAATAGTCAAAAACATCGTCATCATCTGCTTTTACTGTAACCGAATTTATATCGCCCTGCATTAGAAAGACTTTATAACCGCCTTCTAAATAGATTTCTGTAAAATCGTCAACTTTGTATGTTTTTGTCTCCCAATCTTCAACGTGGGAAGTATCAGCATTTGCAGAAGAAATCATCAAAGAAAATGCCGAAAGGATAAATAGTAGTTTCATCGTTTTTATTTTATGTAACCAAATGTAGCTGAATTTATAGCTGGAATGTCTCTTATTTCGATAAACCCACGTATTTTATAGACGAACCAAAGACTTGATTTATTTTATGGAGATTCAAATTTTATGTGAGCAAGTTGTTAATCGTTCAATTTGCGAATAAAAAGCAAACCGTATGCAACTAACAAGACAAGAACTATGGGAATTACAAAATCCATCGCAGCCAGATTTTTCATTCCTAAAATAAGTTTTACAATATATGCTACCGATGCAAATAACATTAAAAATAGCAGATTTGTTATTTTTGAAGAGACGGAACGCATTAATTGGGCAGATCCATAAATCCAAATTGCACCCAATAAAATCAATAATATACCTTCATAAAAACTGTTCTCACTAATTTTAAAAATACCCCAAACAGTTGGAATTGAGCCAACAATTAATAAACCGCGTGCAATGCTTTTCCTAATTTTATTTCTATTTCGTTCCTTATTAATTGTTGGAAATAATGAAGGACTAACCGTTTCTTGCTGAAACTCTTTGGAGAATAAATCTTGATCAGAATGAATCAAACCACGTTTAATTGCCTCTTGAACTGCTATTTCTGCTGCCTCAGGTTGATATTGTTTTCGCTTTTTAAGAATAGTAATGATCTCATCGTCACCATATTCAGGTATTGATTTCCGGAAATCAGAATAATTTGAATTTTCTATTGATTTATCAGTCATTTTGCAATAATTTTAACGCCCCAAAGATTGAGGTTTTAATTGGAACTTCAAACTGAATGAATAATAATTTAAAACGATAAAGACATGTACAATTTTGTTTACCAAAATCCTGTTAAAGTAATTTTCGGAAAAGATACAATTTCGAAGGTTGCAGAAGAGATTCCATTAAATGCAAAAATAATGCTAACCTATGGCGGAGGCAGTATAAAAAAGACGGGAGTTTACGACCAGATAAAACTAGCGTTAAAAGATGTTGAATTAGTTGAATTTGGTGGAATTGAAGTCAATCCGCATTACGAAACTTGTATGCAGGCTGTTGAATTGGCCAAAACCGAAAAAGTAGATTTTATTCTTTCAGTAGGTGGTGGCTCTGTTTTAGATGCAACAAAATTTATTGCTGCCGCTGCTTTGTATTCCGATGGAGATCCGTGGGATATTATTGCAAAACAAGCAAGAGTAAAAAAGGCAATTCCTCTGGGAGCAATTTTAACCTTGCCGGCTACTGGTTCCGAAATGAATGGAAATTCAGTGATAACACGCGTTTCAAGTCAAGAAAAAATGGCTTTTAGTTCGCCAAAAGTTATGCCTAAGTTTTCAATACTCGACCCGGAATGTGTATTTACTTTGCCCGATAAACAAGTGGCAAATGGAATTGTAGATGCCTTTATTCATGTAATTGAGCAGTATTTAACTTTTGATGTAAATTCTCCCATTCAAGATCGTTTTGCAGAAGGCATTTTAAGCACTTTAATTGCAGAAGGCCCAAAAGTTTTGGCTGACAGAAAAGACTATGAATCGGCCGCAAACTTTATGTGGAGTGCAACCATGGCTTTAAACGGGCTAATTGGTGCAGGAGTTCCACAAGACTGGGCGACTCACATGATTGGACACGAATTAACGGCATTTCATGGAATTGACCATGCACGTACGCTGGCAATTGTTTTACCGGGTGTAATGCATGTTAAACGTGAAAGCAAAAAGGATAAAATTTTACAATACGGTGAGCGAATTTGGGGAATTACTTCGGGAACTGATGATGAAAAAATTGATACTTCCATTGCAAAAACAGTTGAATTTTTCGAATCGTTAGGATTACCTACTACCCTACCCGAATATGATGTAGACATTGATACAATTGCAAAAATTACCTCACGTTTTGAAGAGCGTGGATTTAAATTAGGCGAAAAAGCGGATATTGATTTTAACGAGGTTGAAGCAATTTTAATGGACAGATTATAGTAATCTATTAAATATTTACTCCTTAATTATTCAGCGGGTGACTTTGAGTCACCCGCTGAATTTGTTTATATAGCTTTCAATTAGTTGATTAAATCTACTGATTAACATTTGTAAAATTTCATTCTGTGGATTAAAAGCAACGTTACCAATTTTATTTACCGGAAGTATTTTGGGTGAAGTGCCAGTAATAAAAACGGACTCAAATATTGAGAGTTCATCTAGAAAAACCTCTTTTTCAAGAAAAGCAAATCCTAATTCTTGTGCCAGTTGAATTGTTTTTTGACGTGTAATTCCCAGCAAAACGTTGTTTCCGGGCGAAGTAATTATTTGATTCCCTTTTACAAAAAATAAGTTACTCCGGCTTCCCTCGGTAATCCTGCCCTGGTTATCAACTAAAATAACTTCGTACAAACCCTTTCCCAAAATCATTTCATTTGCCTTTTTCCTAACCGATGTCTGAAAAACCTTTGCATTTGGATTTTCACGTTCTGCATGTAAAATGCCACACTCAACTCCTTCTGTATACATTTCAACCAACGGATAGTTATGAGCTATAAAAAATATTTTCAGATTTGTTTTGAATGAAATTAATAGATTCTCATTTTTAACTTTGTTTTTTTGAATAAGCAAATTCAGAAAATTTCTAATTTCTAATTCAGAATAATTTACATTTTTACCTGCTATTTGAGAGGATTTAAGCAGGCGCAAAAAATGGTCTTCTAAAAATAACGGAGTTCCGTTTACAACACGTAAAACTTCATAAACTCCGCCATTATTTTCTGACGGAATAAATTCTGAAACCGATTTGATTTTGCCATTGATAATAAAAAAATCATAAATTGGAAAAAGAGCCATACTTTCTAATTTTCAACAAATTTATCAATTGTTTTGAAAGGATAATCTTCTTTTCCAATTCATGAAAGGGAGTTACACGGAAATTGAGTATAGTTGCTAGTTTTTAATTCTGTGCAATACTGCCATTGTACTGCAAGGCCTGAAGTACCGATTTTTTATAGCTTCTGCCAATGGGAAGTTCTTTGCCCGGAACTTCTATACTGTGAGAAGTAAACGCTTCTATTTTCGCCATAGAAACGATATACGATTTATGAATTCGCATAAAATCGGTATCGGGCAATTTTTCCTGCATATTAGTCATGCTGGTTTTAGTAATTATCTTTTTCTGTTTTGTATAAATCTGAACATATTCACTCAAGCCTTCCACATAAAGTATTTCATTTAAATGAAGTTTAATAACTTTTTTATTCTCCTTCACATAAATAAACGCTTCCGCTGTGTTATTCTGGCTTGGCCCGGGCGCAATATTCTGTAACTCTTCCTGTGTATTTTGGTAGTATTTATTTATCGATTTCAAAAACCGTTCAAAAGTGATTGGTTTTAGCAGATAATCTACAACGTCAAGTTCAAATCCGTCAAGTGCATATTCCCGATAAGCTGTGGTAATAATAACTTTGGGAGGGTGTTTTAATGTTTTTAGAAATTCAATTCCAGTAATTTGAGGCATCTGAATATCCATAAACATTAAATCAATCTGGTGGTTTCTTAGTTCCTGAAGTGCTTTCATGGCATCACCACACTCAGCAACAATTTCAATGTTTTCTAATTTTTCGATGTGGCTCCGCATAAGATCACGCGCAAGGGGCTCATCATCGATAATAAGGCATTTTGTTTTCATGGCAATTCGAATTAGTTTTCTCTGTTTTCTGTTTCTGTCTTATAAAAATAGGTACGCATCGTGTAAACTAATTACAAAAAGTTAGTGGAAAATTTCCAAACTAACTTCTCTAAAATTCTCGTCTATGTTTTCTATTAATCGATGCTTGCCTGGGTAACTATAGTTTAATCGCTTCTTTGTTATCTCAATATTTTCCTGGTCGGCAAGGCGAAATTCTTTTTCGCTCCAAAATGTAAAAGAAAATAGTATATATTTTTTTTCAGCTTTTATAATGACTGTGCTTTCGAAAGAATTGTTACACTCGTAGACCAGTTTTATTGCACTATTTATAAACGGAAGGAGCAAAAGTGGCGGAACTAAAAACGATTTAAGCATTCCGTTTACAATAAAATTACTAGTTAACCTTCCTTTAAGAGCCTGTTTATGAATCTCTAAAAATTCCTCAATTAGTTTAGTTTCTAATTGCAAAGGCAGCATCTCCTCTTTTCCTTCGTATAAAAAACGATTTAGAAAATTTGAGATCTTCACAATCATTTCAGATGATTTTTCAGGATGCAATTCTGTAAGTTGTTCTAGCTCTACAATCAATGTATATATTAATTTGGGTTGCAACTGATACCGATATATTTCAAGATCGGTTTCCATCTTGGTTTGCAGCAATTCTTCTTTTTTATTTTCTGTAGAATACAACGAACGCCCAGCTTTTATAGCTAAAAAAACAAGAATTACATAGTGGTTTCCAATTCCACTTATTAAAATATTTTTTAAATTTAAATACCCGGGACCAAATGCTTTAGTTGAATCAAATAACCTAAAAACCATTTTGTTGCTAACAATTAATTCAACCATCGAAAACCCAATTAAAAGAATTGCAAAACCTACAATAAATAACCAATACCTACTTTTGAAAAAAGCTTTTGGTAGCAACCAATAAGCAATTACATAGGTATGAACAACAAAAATGGGCAATGTAATTACATAATATGCCAACCACATAATCCACTGATTAATGCCATTCCCCAGGCTTTGTATAATGGTAAATGAAATTATCCATGTCAGCCAAAACACAGCGTGCAGGAAAGCCCTTTGTTTATCGATATTTGTTTTGTAGAATTTCAATTCTCTCTTTTAATTCTAATTTCACTTTAAACGAATTCTCAAAATTCTCAACTTTTAATTTATAACCTTCCGGCTGGTATATTATTTCCAGTCGTTTCCGAAGGTTTTTTAGCTCGTATTTACTACTCTTCTCCGATCCAATATTTACGAAAGTCCTTGGTTTACTGTTTTCTGTTGAAAGTAAAATAGTACCATTATCAGTTTTTAATTCAATAGTAATCCAAGGCGTTCCTGCATCTAAACTACTACCATGTTTAAAACAGTTTTCAACCAGAAAAAAAAGTACCATGGGAGGAATTTTTAGCTGTTCCAGGTTATCCTGTACCCTATAAACTACCTTCAATCGTTTTCCATACCTAAGTTTTTCCAATTGAATATAATTGTCAACCAAAGAAACTTCATCTTGTAAATCCACATAATCTTTTTGAATCTCTTCAATTATATACTTTAATACAATTTTAATACGTCGGATTACCTCTTTTGTTTTTGAAGGATTTAACAACGATAAAGCATATAAATTATTTATTGTATTAAATAGAAAGTGTGGATCGAATTGCGACTGAATAAGTTTTGCCTGCGCCGCTTTATTCTCAATCTCCAATTTCTTTCTCATATTTTCGGCATACAGATAATCTTTTACATATTTCGCTATACAAAAAAGCGCAACAATAAAAGTCATATCCTTGGTATTAACTACAATAAACCGCAGCTCCATAAAACCGCGTCGTTCTATATTTTCTGGAGAAATAGATGAGTAAAAAATATGATCAGAAACCAATAGTTTTATTGATGAAAGTGCAATACCAATGAGAAGAAAAAGAACAACAAACCACCCCAGTTTTCTATTTAACAGAAACTCTGGAATCAATAAAAATATAGTAATGTAGGCATAGCTAAAAAAGAACAGAGCATTTAAAAATGTAACCCAAAGTGTATTGAAAAAGCTACCGGTGCTATTCTGGACAAATAAAATAAGGGTAAATAAAACTACCGTAATCAGGAAAAATAAAGCATGCCTGAAAAGCCGAAAGCGAAAGCTATTTTCATATAAAAACCGGTTCATTTACTAATTCTTAAACAAACAACAAAAGTGTGTTCTAAATTCTGAATTTTCAGATCGTAATTCTCGCCATAAATTATTTCTAAACGCTTTTTTACATTTATCAAACCAATACCACCATCACCGATTTTGGTTGTAATATAATTTTTAGGAGGCTTGCTGTTTTCGGCGAAAAATACAATTTCTTCATCAGTTACATTCAGGTGTATTTTTATGAATGGATTGTTAGGATCGTTGCTACTACCATGTTTAAAGCAGTTTTCAATAAAAGTAAATAATAACATTGGAGCAATTTTTACTTTTGTAATCTGTCCGGTAATTTCAAAATTGAAATTCAGCCGGTTTCCATAACGCAAAAGTTCTAAATCAATGTAATTTTCAATCAACTTAATCTCTTTTTCCAGTGTTATTTCGGCATCGTTACATTCGTATAAAACAGATCGAAGCAAATCTGATATTTTTGCAATCCCTTCAGAAGTTTTCGGCGAATTTTCCAACGACAAGGTATACAAATTATTCATTGTATTGAAAAGAAAATGTGGATGCAACTGCGCTTTCAATAAATTCAATTCAGTTTTTAAATTCCGTTTCTCCATTTCATGTTTTTCCTGCTGCTGAACAGACCATTTTTTTACAATTTTAATAGCCACTGCAGTGGCTACAATAAAGTTTGTTTCCAACAAAAGATAGACATACGAAAGGGTGAAAAGTGTATTTAAAGTTATGTCGAGAGAATTTAATTTGCGTAAAAAGATACGTTCTCCCAACGTGGTAAGAAAAAGTACAAATAGTACCGCAAAAAAAGTAAAAACCAAATTACGTTTTTTTAAATAGTTTGGTAAAATAATGTAAATAGTTGTATACGTTGCCAGCATTACAAAAGGCAGCATACATAACGACTCCAACAGGTACCACTGAAAATCGTTTCCATATTTTCCGTATATTGAACCAAAAAACAGAACATAAAAAGACCAAAAAAGGAGATGCAGAAGAATACGTTTATTTAATCCGTTAAACAGCGTTGTAAGATTCACAATTACCAGGTATTTTGTTTTTGTTTTCCTATGTATTGGTTTTAAAGATAACAACATAACTGATTATTGAAAAACAGTTTGAGCGGAAAGTAGCACTTAGAAGGTGGCAAACCGTACCACTTATAGATAAAAAAATGTCGCTTGTACCAATTTAGTAGTCGTTCGTTGAAAAACCCTGCATCGTTTGACACAAAGTTTAATTTTAATTTTTTCAATAAAAAAGCCCCCGCCCTCTGGCGGAGACTTAACTTTCATACTTCTATGAAAAAAATTGCGCTGTTTAAAATCTGTTTATAATCCTGCTTGATATTCTTCGTTTATTAAATTAGGAAAGTAGCAGGCAATAAGTCCAAGTAATTCGTCCTCCGATTTTTTGTTTTGGCAAATAACCCTTTGCGAGTAGTAACTTACTTTATTTAGTTTTAAAGCCATTTCTTCTTTAGGAAGTTCCTGGTATTTACTTTCGATTTTCTTTACTCCAAAAACTCCTTTATTACAAGTGTATTCAATCTCAAACTCGTCTGACCGGACAATAAAAGTTGTACAGTCTTTCTCTTTCACCAAACCAATAATAATCGGATTATTTGTATTTTCATACCTTAATTCGTAGGTTTTTAAAGCCTGATTATTATGTACCATTGGTACATCCGAATTAATTACAGTGTATCTGCCAAAATCGGTTAAAGAACTTCCGGTCATTGTCTTTCCGTCTTTAATTTTTGCGGTGGCTCCCAAGCATAAAATTGCAATGCAAATTGTTAGAATAAATAATTTTGTTTTCATCTCTTTTAATTTTTAATTGTTAACTGAATTCGATGGAACTTGCCTGATAATTTTTCTGCTTTGAAAGAAAATATTCTCTTGCTTGTTTCATGATAATAATTGTTTAATGTTTCCTGATACCAAATATATGAAACCAAACAACGTCCTAATTTTTATTTCAGTTATCAACCAATAATGAACAACAAAATGTACTATTTATCCTGCAAAGCTATTTCAGAGTCGTTTGTCGTTAATTGAATGCATTTGGTGGTTAAACCATGTTGTTTGTCTATTCAAAATGGTATTCGAAGGTGTTTTTTATTTGAATTCTACTTTTTTCAACATTTCAATATTATCATTTGGGAATTAGCCTTAACTTGTTTTCGATTAACTCTAAATATAAATAGCATGGCAAAAAATATCGTAATCTTTAGCGACGGAACAGGTCAAAAAGGTGGAATTGGTAGTAACACCAATGTCTATAAGTTATTTAATATGATTGAGGATCGTACACAACGGCAGATTGCTTTTTACGATCCTGGCTTAGGAACCAACTGGAGGGTAATTACAGGCAAACTATTTGGCTCGGGTTTTTCAAAAAATATTATGGACTGTTACCGTTTTCTTTTTGAGAACTATGAAGCCGGAGACAAAGTATATCTTTTTGGATTTAGCCGCGGAGCTGCAACCGTTAGAAGTTTGTCGTCATTTATTCATCTTTTTGGCATTTTACCTAAATCGCGCCCCGAGTTAATAAAACAAGCTTATGCCATTTACATAAAAAAGAACCCGGAAGAAAAAGCTGCCAGATTCATTAATAAACATCATACTATGTGGTGCAAAATTGAGTTTCTTGGCGTTTGGGATACTGTTGCAGCACTGGGTCTACCTATAAAAACCTTAGGCTTTTTTCTTGATAAATTTATCCCTCACAAGTTTCATTCATATAAATTAAGTGATAGCGTAAATTATGCACGACATGCCCTTTCTATCGATGACGAAAGAAAAACTTTTCATCCGCTAATTTGGGAGAAGTTAAACGGAAATAATTCTAAAGACAGAATGAAACAAGTTTGGTTTGCCGGGGTACACACCGATGTTGGTGGCGGTTACCCGGAAGATGAATTGTCTAATATTTCGTTAAAATGGATGATAAAAGAGGCGGTTGAAAAGAAATTAATTATTTATGAGTACTCAACAAGGTACGCCGAACTTATAGCTTCAAAATCAAATTCTAATGGAATAATGCACAACGAACAAATCAAACGCCCCGGAAAGTGGTTAAAACGGGAAGTTAGAAAATGGGACGTTTCTGTACATGGTGAGCCTTGTATTTACCAGAGTGTATTAGACAGAACAAAAAACAGCAACAACGAAGATACACCAAAGTATAAGCCCTGGATTTTTGAACTTTGGAATAATACCAAAAACATATCGAACTGATCGATAAAAATTGTTTTAACACGTATTTGGAATAACAACAGGGTTTCAGATTTTCGAAACCCTGTTTTGTTTATGTTTCCACTGGAAAAACAAATAAAATACAGCACTTTCTGTCAAAATGATAGAATATAGCAGTTATCACTCGCAAAATGTACGTTCTCTCCGGCGAGAACTGGAAAAAAGGAGGAGATAACGGTGTTTTAACAGGTGATAACTACTTTTTTGCAGGTGAGAAGTACCTAAAAGGGGGTGATGAGAGCAAATTTACCTGCGATAACCATAAAAAGATGGGTGATAACTACTTGCCAACGCGGGATAACATAAAAAAGGTTTCGAAAAGAAACCAGATACCGGAATAAGGAAATGTTTTTTACACTATATTAGCAAAATAACAGGAACAAAGGTGTCGTTAGCACAACGTTGGCGTTAATAAAATTAAGAGATGAATCAGAGAAAGTTATATATAAGTCCATCTTTATATTTGGAAATGATAAATATTGAGAGACATTCAAATTGGTTTACCAATCCATTAAATACTCCAAGAATCAACACCATTTCAATTACATTTAATCATTTAATTCAGTGTGGAGTTGATAAATTCTTAAGACAACATGTCTATAGTAATGATGGTGATCCATTTATACCAAATGATAAGAAAGCTATTGACTATATCCAAGAAAAATCGATGTTAATCCCCGAAGATAAATTACACACAGCTTATAAGTCGATAAATGATATATTTAGTTACTATTTACCTGAGGAGTATTTCATCTATGAAAAATATCCAGAGGTCAAAAGAATAAAATCTCTATTACAAGAAATATTGATAGCTTCTAATGCTGGTACTTCACTATTTATACATGTAGATAGGATTGCCAAAGATTTGCTTAAAGCAAAAGAAATTTTACCCCTTGAACTTTTTTTACCAATTAGATTTCTATTAAATTCAATTACCCAAGATACTGTAAATCTACCACGTGCTAGATATTCTCTGAATAAAGAAGATATTAAAAGATTTAAAAAGGTTTTTGAAGAACAGGCATACATGGACTATAAGATGGCTCATACGATGCTAGATAATGATAAGGAATTAAAAAAGCAATGCTCTATCAAAGATTCAAAAAAACAGTATTAATCTTTTTAAAAAATATAGTGAACTAATAAACATCAAAAGTAGTATTCTAACATCCCTTTCAGTAACACCAAAAATTATAGATGCAACATTTGGTACAATACCTGGAACAATAGCCGACTTAGCAACTAAAATATTAACTGATGTGATTGATTCAGAGCGAAGAATTGTAATCTATGACTACAGTCCAATTTATAATGAGATATTTGTTGAAAGAACACATAAACCTTCAATAAAGAAAAATCAAAAGGAAAGTTAAGATTTGAAAAGAAAACGGAAAAATTAATTACTAACGCCAACATTTTATAAATTTAACTGTGGTTTCAGTGCAAACTTTCAATATCGCAACTCGCAACAATTTAGTGCGTAATCGGACAGAGAAACAGCCCGTAATCCACAGTGTAAACTTATAATTTTCCGTTAGTTACAATAATAACCAGGAATGAATGCAAATTATTGAACTATGAAAACCGAATAGAAAATACCAAATTCAACTAAATATAATGGAATTATTTATGAGCATTATTAAATCAAACTTTGGACCATTTGTTTTACAAGTACTTATTCCCGTGATGGTTGGTTTTGGAGGTTTGTTTGCTGGTTATGCAGGTTACTCAAACTTAAAAAACCAAATTCAAACCAAAAAGGATTTGGATGATAAAGCTGAAAAGATTAATCAAGCTTTTGCTAAAATTGATAACCAAGAAAGTGTTTTGGAAGGTCAGAAAATTGAACTTGATAAACAAGAAGATGTTTTGAACAGTCAGAAAACGGAACTTGATAAACAGCAGAATATTACCGCAAATTTAAATACAGAATACATAAGGCAAAAAGAATTTATTCAATTATTGAATCAGATACAAATCTTTTCACTTGGAGCAAGAAATGGAAGTAGAGATGACTTTATTAAATTTTATGCTTTAATCGAAGGTGATGAACTAAATGAAGAACTACATGACACTTGGGGAAAAGAATACAATCGATTAAGGAAATTATGGGAATCAGAATTAGAAAAAGTAAATGTTTATCGGCTATATTTAAATCCTGCGACTGGAGAAAAAAGAAATTGGTCGATGGAATATCTTTACTCTGGGATAAGTAGTTTATGGACAAATAGAAGTTGGGCATTTAACAACAAAGATATTGTTGCATATTTCCAAGAGGTTGAAACTACTAAATCAAAATACTTCGTTGAAACACTTTACAAAGTAGCAACTGAAGGAAAAAATATATCATATTTAATATTAGCCGCCAAAATATTATGCGAAATAACAGGTTTTGAACCTTACCCTAATCGGCAGTTTTCTAACTCATATAAGCAGCTTATGAATGACATACCGAAGTTTGAAAATTTGAAAAAGTGGTGGGAAAAGGAAGGTTCAAAAATTAAATTATACACATGCCCTTTGGACATAATAGTAGATAACAATAGAAATTATTACTCATATGATAGGTCTTTTGAAGGCGGTAATATAGAGAGATTAGATAAATTGAACGAAATTATCGAAGACTACCCTTTACTTTCTAGAACAAAAGCAGAAATAGCTTACTTAAAACTAGCAGGACCAGAAACATACATTGCTGTTGAGAAATTAGCACAAGAGTCAATCTTAGGTGCAGATATGGAACCACTTCCATTTTTAATAATTGCATATATTGCTTCTAAGCAAAATGACATTCCTAAAACGGATAAATATTTACAGCTCGCATTAAAATCAATAAATAAAGAAAATATGATTACTACTATTCAAATAAATAAAAAACTTCATGAATTATTTATTGGTCTGGAAAGGAATAATTTCTTTGATTAATAAATTACAGCAACTAATCGAGTAGGCTGCCGCTAGGTTATTAGCCTAGCGGAGAACCTCTCACACCACCGTACGTACGGGTCTCGTATACGGCGGTTCG
>JABMPI010000460.1 GCA_013203755.1 Bacteroidota bacterium | reverse complement strand
GTGTTAAAATCGAGTGGGAGAGTAACTGTTTCAAAATTGCTTTGGTTAAAAACAATTGCTTTTCCGCCGTTCAATCCGGTTAGTTCTGTCAATAAAATTGCTCGTTCGGTTTGGTTTGCTTCCACTTCTTTTTGCACATTCAGCAAATTAAAACGGGCTTTGTTGTTCTCAATAATATTTATGTCACCCTTTTCGAATTTGATTTTGTATGCATCGGCAATACTCTTTGCATGTTCCAACCGTTTTTCGAGCATTGTATTTAATGCATTCAAATATATAAGTTGGTTGCAAATAGTTTTTGCCTGAAAAAGAATCGATTTGCGTTGCAATTCAAATCCCAAATCAGATTGTTCACTTTTTGCATTGGCAATCTTTTTCTTTATTCCGTACGAAGTTGGAAAATCGAACGATTGCAAAACTGAAAAGTCCTGACGATTTCCCACAACCGATGGGTTGCCCCACAAATAGTTGAATTCAATTTCAGGGTTTTCCGGAAAAATGCCGGTTTTGTTCTCCAACTTCTGTGCTTCATTTAAATTTCGGTAAGCACTTAATTTGGTATTGTTGCTTTCTATTTGTAAAAGAACATTTTTAATTTCGGGCTGAGCCAATAATCCAAAAGGTAAAATCAGCATCAGAATATTTACTATTATTTTACGCATTTGATTCCTTTTTTTGAATTAAACTATACACAATTGGAACAATAAAAATATTGAGTAGCGTGGAAGTAAGCAGTCCGCCCAGAATTACTTTTGCCATCGGACTTTGAATCTCGTTTCCGGTTGCATCGCCGTTTAATGCCAGCGGAATTAGTGCCAGAGCAGCAGTTAACGCCGTCATTAAAATTGGACTTAGCCGGTCGATTGAACCTTTAACAATGGTTTCTGAAAGCGAAACTCCCTGAGCCTGCAACTGTTTGTAATGTGAAACCAACAATATTCCGTTTCTGGTAGCAATGCCAAACAGCGTAATAAATCCGATGATTACCGGAATGCTTATTATTCCAGTAGTGAAATAAATGGTGAACACGCCGCCAATTAATGCCAGTGGCAAATTCAGCAAAATAATTCCCGAAAGTTTTATGTCTCTAAACTCCTGAAAGAGAATTAGAAAAATTAAAAGCAGCGAAATAAGCGAAGTGAAAACTAATGTTTTTGAGGCACGCGCTTCACTTTCGAACTGTCCACCATATTCAATTCTGTAACCTTCCGGCAGAACAATATTTGTGTTGATATTCTCCTTTATTTCGTTAACCACGCCCAATAAATCGCGCTCGGCAACATTGGCTGAAATTACAATTTTACGCTGAACATTTTCTCTGCTTATTGAATTTGGTCCGGCAACCGAAACAATTTCAGCTACTTGATTTAAAGGAACCATTTTCCCGTCAGCAGTTGTAATTAATGCATTTTCGATGCCTTCAAAACTGTTGGTGTAATCATTATTTAACCGTAGAATTAAATCGAAACTGCGTTGTTCTTCATAAATATCAGCCAACTTTTCTCCTGCAAAAGCTACATCAATATATTCATTAAACTGTGCCATTGAAATTCCGTAGGCCGCGAGCATGTCGCGATTAGCACGAATCTGAATCTGTGGAATTTCTGTTTGTTGCTCCACATTTACATCTACCAAACCCTCAATTCCTGTTATCGAATTTTGAATCTGTTTTCCAATGTTGAACATTTTATTGAGTTCGGTACCAAATAACTTAATTGCAATGTTGGCCCGGGTTCCGGAAAGCATGTGGTCGATTCTGTGTCCCAAAGGTTGCCCAACTGTGGTTGCAACACCCGGCACAGATGCCAGTTTTTGACGAACATCAGCCAAGAATTTATCGTTATCGCGTTCTTCTAAATTGTAATTCACATCAATTTCGGCACTGTTTGTAGTTTGCGAATGTTCATCTAATTCACCTCGTCCGGTTCTTCGTGCAGTACTTATTACTTCGGGAATTTGTAAAAGTTCAGTTTCAATTAAACTCCCTAAACGGTTACTCTCTTCTAACGAAATTCCGGGTTGACTAACGGCAGCAATCGTTAAAGCACCTTCGTTAAATCCGGGTAAGAAACTACGCCCCATAGTTGAAAGTGTAAGCAGTGAAACCACAAACATTGCTCCTGTAGTTAGTAAAACCACTTTTTTATGATTTAAAGTCCATGCCAAAGTTTTGCCATAAGCAGCAAATAAATTGCGGGTGAACCAGCCGGCCTTCTCCTTTCTTGATAGGTATTTCTCTTTTGAAAGAAGCATTTTGCACAATTGAGGAGTAACGGTTAAAGCAACAATCAGCGATGCAAACAAAGAAACGATGTAAGCAATTCCCAATGGTTTTAGCATCCGGCCTTCCATTCCTGAAAGAAAAAACAGCGGCATAAATGCGACAATAATAATTAGGGTTGCATTTAAAATAGATGCCCTTATTTCTTTGGATGCCTCAAAAACTACGGTAAATGCTGAAAGTCTCTCTTCTTTTGGTTTGGCATGATTTTGTTTCAACCGCTTAAATACATTTTCAACATCAATAATTGCGTCGTCAACCAGCGAGCCAATTGCAATAGTCATTCCTCCAAGACTCATTGTGTTAATTGTAATTCCTAAAAGTTTAAAAACTAAAATGGCTACCAAAAGCGACAATGGAATGGACAGCACAGAAATAATGGTAGTTCTAAAACTTCCTAAAAACAGAAATAGAATAATGATAACGAAAATAGAACCCTCTATTAATGCGCGTTGTACATTACTAACCGACTTCTCAATAAAATCGGCTTGCCTGAAAATTTTGGTGTTCAACCGAACATCTTTTGGAAATGTTTTGGTGAGTTCCAATAGGTTCTTTTCAATGCGTTGTGTTAATTCCAGCGTATTTACTTTGGGTTGTTTTGATATGGACAGAATTACGGCAGGCGAAGCATCTTGCGAAGCGTATCCCATTTTTACCGCACTTCCTATTACAACTTCAGCAACATCGTTTACCCGAACCGGATGACCATTGATTTGTTTGACGAAGGAATTTCCTAATTCGTCTAAATCGAAAGTCCGGGCTACTCCGCGAACAGTGTATTCATTTCCAAATTGCCGAACAATACCACCCGTTGAATTTTGCGAAATTGCAGAACAAGTTTCTGCCAATTCATCCAACGAAACATTGTAGAATTTCATTTTTTGCGGATTGGCTAAAACCTGGTATTGTTTGTAATCGCCACCAATAATTGTAACCTGCGAAACACCACCGGTTGCAAGTAAAACGGGTTTTACGTTCCAGTCGGCAATAGTCCGCAGCTCCATCATATCGGTGGAATCGGCCTGTAAACTAATAAACAGGATTTCTCCCATTACTGACGATTGCGGTGCCAAAACCGGAGATCCTACTCCCAAGGGCATTTTCCCCGAAATGGTTACCAGTTTCTCGCTTACCACTTGTCGTGCTTTGTACACATCGGTTCCCCAGTCGAATTCAATCCAAACAAATGAAAATCCGAGTGATGAATTGGAGCGCACCCGGCGAACATCGGTTGCTCCGTTTACTGCCGTTTCTATGGGGAAAGTTACCAGTCGCTCCACCTCTTCGGCAGCCATTCCATGTGCATCAGTCATTACTACCACGGTTGGCGCTGTTAAATCGGGGAACACATCAACATCCATATCGGACGCGGTGAACATTCCTCCCAACATTAAAAGCACGGCAGTAAGTAAAACGAGCAGCTTGTTCTCTAAAGAAAATTTTATGATTCTATTTAGCATAACTGGATTTTTTAATGAACGTGACCTGAATGTGCATCAATGCTATTGGAAACAGATGCCAGTTTTACCAGGACTGCACCGCGAGTTACCACACGGTCGGACGCGCTTATTCCACTTAGGATCTCTGTTTTAATTCCATCGCTGTTTCCAATTTTAACTTCCCGTTTTTCGAAACTTTCAGGATTTTGCTGAACCAAAACAAAATAGTTGTTTTGTTCTTCCAAAAGAGCCGAATTCAAAACTGTTAATGCTTTTGTATTCGTTTCTGTTTTTAGGAAAATTTCCAAAAAACTTCCGGGAACAATTCCATCCCTGTTTTCAACCTGAAGGGTTACCGGAATCATGTAATTATCGTCCGAAATATTTTTCCCAAAAGAGACAATCTTTCCATTTAATTCTTCCAAAGTATAAGTTTTATCTCGTTGTAGCGAACGAATATTTGCGGTAGTAATAAATGGCAAAGCATTAATGTATTTCTGCTGAACATCGGCTTTTAAAAACAGATTTTTGTTTTGCGTAATCGAAATAAGTGGCGCACCGGCTTCAACATATTGTAGATTGGATACATAAATATGTTTTATAAATCCAGCTTTTGAATTGATAACATTCTGTGCTCCACTACTAAAATTCTTTTTCAGATTGTCGTAAATAATCTTAGCATTTTCGAATTCATTTTTTGAATCTAAAAGAGCCTTTTCAGAAACGATTTTTTCTTTCGCCAATTCGCTATTTCGATTGAAATTGGCTTCGGTTTTTTCAAAATTATTTTTAGCCTCATTTAACCGAACCTGCGGATTATTATCGGCAAATGCTTCGCCAGAAATAGATAAAAGAGTTTTCCCAGAAGAAACCTCAGTGCCTTCTGTCAAATTATTTTCCGTAAAAGTTACAATTCCGTTTGTTTTTGCTGTAAGAATTATTTCGTCGGTGAATGCCGATTGAACATGTGCCGTTGTTTTTATGGTCTGACCAAAAGGTTCAACCGCGGGGCAGCCTGTTGCAAAATCGACTTTCCACGATTGCTCTTTTGTGAAGTTAATTGCATTCGGATTATCGAAACCCAACTCCTCTGCTTCGTGAATCGCATCGTGCTCGTCAGCAAAAACTTCAACACTTGGAATGGTAACAGAATAAATGCTGTCTTCGGTTTGAATATCAAAAACCAATTTTCCCTTTCCTGTAAATTCAGGTTGAAGTTGAAAAAGATAAATGCCCGTTCTTGTAGGTGCGTCCAGCTTTTGTCGGATTCCTTTGGTGCCGACTATTAAACTTGCAGTAACTTTCCCTTCAGTTAAAGGTTTGAAATCGGCCAGTTTTGTTATATGAGCCAGGATGCCGGATGTCTCTCCTTTTATAAATGGTGTTGCTTCCGCAAAAATCTCAAAATTGGAATCGTAAGTTGTGTATTTAATGCTTACCGCTTCATTAGCGTGGTCATCCGCATCGTCGCTTGTTTTACTTTGGTTTAGGCATGATATAAAAATGAGCATACTCAAAATCAAATAAATTGTTGTTTTCATTTTTTAATGAATTTTAATGAACTGGAAATCATTTTTAGGATTTAGGGTTGAAACCCGACGGATCTATTATCTATACAATCCGTCGGTTGAAACCGACGGCAAAGGATAGGATCCTGCTAATGGCAATTACTTCGTTATCTTTTGCCGTTCGATTTATCGAACGGTTTAAAAAAAAGCAAGAACCAAAAGGGTTTTAACCCAATGTTTCCAAAATGATTTCTCAATAAAATTATTTATGTTTACTGTCGTTATCGGCTTTCACTTCAAATGCTTCTTGATTTGGTTTGGCAGTAGCGTCGTGACTATGGGCATCGTCTGCGTGGATTGTTCCATCTTCGTGAGTGTGAGTTTCGGCAGCAGCTTTTCCCTTTTTGTTTCCACAAGATGAAACGGTGATTACTAATGCTATAATTGCTAAAATGGATACTATTTTTTTCATGATAAGTTTTTAAATAAGTTAAAATAAAACCGGGGGATGAACATTGTTCATGTCATTTACATCCGTCGGTTGACGGAGAGAAAGCTGTATCAAGTTGAAGATTTCTCAACCTCGTTCCTCGGTTTTCGAAATGACAGTTTTGAAAATTAAAGTTTTAATTAATCATGAAAAAATGGGAGGGCCGCGCAATTGTACATCTCTGCAATGTGGAGCTGAAATTTGGATAGGTAGATAACAGTCTGAAACCGACTGATTATTTTTTTCTATACCAACAAATTCGATTTCAATTGATGGAATAAATAAATCTGATAAACTAACTGATTTTGCTAAAATGGTTTTTTCGTTAAAGTTGCAAAAGCTGTGAGATGTATGTTCGTTACTGTGGTCAACGCAACAATTGGCAGCTCCGTGTATCGAATGTTCATGCTGTTCTTCGAGGTCGCAAACTTGTGTGTTTTGAATAAACTCAGAATGATGATGATGAGGAACAAAACTATGCGCCAACACGATGGAATACACCGCAAGAACTAACAAAGATATGAACCTTTTCATTTGCATTGCTTGCAAATATAGGAATAAATTATTGATGTTTAATTTACCGTTTTTAATCTTTTCTCTTGCCAGGCAGTAATTCCACCTTTTAGATTGTATACACGCAGATAGCCTTCCTGTTTTAGTATTTCCATGGTTTGGGCGCTTCGATTACCCGAACGGCAGTAAACACAAATCGTTTTATTTTTTGGAAGTTTTGTGATTTTCTCTTTAAAATCATCCGCTTTAAAATCAATCATTTTAGCATTTTCTAAATGACTTGTATTGTATTCATCTGGCGTTCTGGCGTCAACTAATATTACCTGTTCTTTAGCAATTTGGCGTTTGAATGCTCTGGCGCGAATGTCTTTGGTTTTTTGATTCTTTGCCTGAACACCTGAGCTCAGTGTGGCAAGTATAAAAAGGGCAATTGCAAATATTCTGATTGATGCGGTCATGTTTATCTATTTTAATTTTTGTGAGGCAAATGTAAAAAATTGATTTTGAAAATCTGAGAATATGATGAAAATATATATTGTCTCTCTTGTAATGCGCCAGGCAGTTCGAAATCGATAGGCGTGATGCAAGTGAGACATGGACTTCCCAAGTCTATGAAGCATTTTCTAACTACAAAAAAATCCGACCTCTTTCGAAGCCGGATTTAAATATTCTTGAAAAAAAGCGCAGAGCGGTTTCAAACCGCTTTGCGCGTTGTATTAGATACCTCTGGCGTTTCTGTCCAACTGTTCCGCCTCGGTAAAATCTGTTGTATTTACATGTCCTTCCAAAGGAAGAATTCTTGCGTTTATTGCATCAATAATCCATTCCGCTTGCGGGAAGAAAGAATCTTCCAACTCGTAAGCCGGAGTTATCCAGTTGCGTGAGCCAACCACTACTGGAGGCGCATCTAAATAATCGAATGCAAGTTCAGTAATATTGGAAGCTAAATCGCGCAAGAACGAACCACGTGCAGAAGCATCGCCGGAAATAATAATACGTCCTGTCTTTTTCAGCGATTCGATAACCGGTTCGTAATTAAATGGAACCAGTGAGCGGGCATCGATAACTTCAGCAGAAAGATTGTATTTCTCTTCGAGTATTTTTGCTGCATCCAACGCGCGGTATAACGTAGCACCAATTGTTAAAATAGTAACGTCATTTCCTTCTTTTTTTACATCGGGTTCACCAAATGGAAGTTCGTAATAACCTTCCGGTACTCCTCCTTTGTGAAATTGTTCGCCAATGTCGTAAAGTCGCTGACTTTCAAAAAATATTACCGGGTCAGTTCCCTGAAGTGCACTGTTCATTAATCCTTTTGCATCGTAGGGTGTAACAGGAAAAACAACTTTTAATCCGGGAATATGCGCTGCTAACGCTGTCCAGTCTTGCGAATGTTGTGCACCATATTTTGAACCAACAGAAACGCGAATAACAACCGGCATTTTTAGAACATTTCCACTCATCGCCTGCCATTTTGGAAGTTGGTTAAAGACTTCATCTCCGGCACGACCTAAGAAATCGCAATACATAATTTCAGGAATTACCCGACCTCCGCACATCGCGTAACCAATCGCAGTTCCCACAATCGATGCTTCAGAAATGGGTGAATTAAATAATCTGTTGTAAGGCAAAGCTTCTGTTAATCCACGGTAAACAGCAAATGCTCCACCCCAGTCGCGGTTCTCTTCGCCGTAAGCAATTAAAGTTGGGTCTTTATAAAAGCGGTCAACAATGGCCTCGAAAAGTCCATCTTTTAAACCGTATGTTTTTATTTTTGAGAATGGTTTTCCGTCTTTGTCAAACATAAACCGCTCTTTGTTTTTTAGCGATTTTACCCGTGGATTTTCTTCCATTGGATGATTTACTTCCACAGGGCGGTCTTCCATTTTATCAACTGACTGTTCGCTGAACATCATATCACCAATAAGGTTTGGATATTTTTTCATATCCATAATTGGCGAAACTTCGTCATCGATGGCCAATTTCATGGCGAAAGTTATGATTTCGGTAGTTTCGGTTTTTATTGCTTCCAATTCTGCTTCGGTGGCAACTCCGGCTTTCACTAATTCTTTACCAAACCAAATAATAGAATCTTGTTTTTCCCAGGCTTCAACTTCCTCTTTACTTCTGTAAGAAGATGCATCGGAAGGCGAGTGTCCACTGTAGCGGTAGGTTAACACGTCCAACAAAACAGGACCGCGTTTTTCTTCAATAATTTTTCTTTTGCGTTTGTAAGCATCAATTACAGCCAATGGATTATATCCATCTACGCGCTCAGCGTGCATCTGGTCGGCGTTAATTCCGGCACCAATTCTTGCGGCAACATCGTAACCCATGGTTTCGCCACAAGTTTGTCCGCCCATTCCGTATTGATTGTTCATAATGTTTACAATCAATGGCAAGCCACCTTTCATGTCACCTTCCCATAATTCAGTAAACTGGTCCATGGTCGCAAAAGTAAGTCCTTCCCAAACCGGGCCGCAAGCCATTGATGCGTCACCAATGTTGGCAACCACAATTCCTTTTTTGCGGTTTACTTTTTTGTACAAAGCAGCACCAACAGAAATATCGCCCGAACCACCAACAATTGCGTTGTTTGGATAAACCCCGAATGGTGTAAAAAATGCGTGCATTGAACCACCTAACCCTTTGTTGAATCCGGTTTCGCGAGCAAAAACTTCTGCCAACGTTCCGTAAATAAGGAATTTAACAGCCAACTCTTTGGTTGTTCCGGTGTGACCAGCTTTTACAGGAGCCAATGTAATCCCATCGAAATGGCTGTCCATTATTTCTGTTAATTGCTCGTCGTTTAATTTGTCGATTGCAGACAAACCTTTGGCTAAAATTTCGCCATGACTACGATGCGAACCAAAGATAAAATCTTCAACTCCCAAAGTGTAAGCCATTCCAACTGCAGCCGCTTCCTGACCGATGGAAAGGTGAGCAGGTCCCGGATGATTGTATTCAACTCCGTTGTATTCGTTACGGGTTTTTATCAGGTTCAACATGGTCTCGAATTCGCGAATAACTACCATGTCGCGATAAATTCTCACAAAATCTTCATTCGAGAAATTCTCTTTTTCCTCTTCAACTGTTTTGTTGTATTGATTAACAGGAATTGGTTTGAATTCAATAAAACCTGATTTACGTACTTCTGACGGATTTATAAATTGATTCTTAGGCATTTTATATTGCGTTTAAATTTTCGATTTGATTTTTGATTTCAGCTAAAAATAGTGTTGCTTCTCCTCCGTCCAGTGCTTGATGATTGTAAGTTAACGAAAGTCCCATCATTGGAACAAATCCATAAACTCCCTCTTCAATTTCTTTCGGACGAGGAACAATTGTACAAACTCCCAGAATTGCAGTTTGTGGCAGATTAATTACCGGAGTAAACATCTCAACACCGTAATTCCCCAAGTTAGAAACTGTAAATGTAGCTGCTGCAGGATTTAATAAATCTGGATTTACATTGCCATTTCTTGCAGCAGTTGATAATTGTTTTAACTGACCTGAAAGACCGGTGATTGAAAGGTCGTCGGCATTTTTAAGTGCAGGAACCATTAACCCGCGTTCTGTGTCAACGGCCAGTCCGAGGTGAATTTTGTTAAACCACTTCATTTTATCGCCGTGGTAATGTGTATTTACCTGTGGAAATTTTTCTAATGCTCTAATTACGGCAAAACAAACCAAATCGTTTATAGTAACATTCTGTTTTATTGTACCCTCGGCAAATTCTTTTTTGAATTTCTTGCGCAATTTCATCAGTTTTCGTGCATCTGCACTCATGTGGTGCGTAAGCTGAGCTGAATTTTGCAACGACTGGTACATTGCATTGGCAATCAGTTTACGAATATTCGGAATAGATTTCACCTCAAAATCATCACCCGATTCTAAAACCACTGGAGGAGAAACGGGTTTTGGTGTTG
>JABMPI010000459.1 GCA_013203755.1 Bacteroidota bacterium | reverse complement strand
TTTCAAGCCATGATTGATGCCGTGAAGGAATTAAGGAAAGTTAGGTAATTAATAAAAATGACCTGAGGATAACAGGTAAAAAAAATGTAACAAGCATCTTATTTGAAAATTAGGAATTGAGTTATCCAGAATCGAATAATGAATCTCCCCGCCGCAAGCGGACGGGGTATCATGATGGAACAATTATTTACTTTTCGCCGCAAGAAGCGGCGGGGAATTAACCCTAAGAGATTAAATCATTTGTGTTAAACTAAAAATCAAAATTAATATGAAACCAAGAGAACGTTTTTTAACTGCCTTAAATGGAAGAATCCCAGATAGAGTACCTATTCATGAACATCTTTTTAGTAGGAGATTACTTCAAGAGCAATTGGGATATACTTCCGTATTATATGATGGTGAAGCCCAGGTTAAGCTTGCAACAAAGTTAGGAATTGATGCCATTTGGACACCAATTAATGGTTTTTGCGGAATAGAAGATGTCCCGCATGAAGAAAATGAAATTTACAAAGATGAGTGGGGAGTTACCTACAAAAAAAATGGCTGGCCTATTATCTCTCAAATTGATACACCGATAAAAACGAGAGAAGATTGGGAAAAGTATGAGTTGCCAAAGGTTAACATACCCGACAGACTCAAAATAGTAAAGGATGTAGTAAATGCAAACGAGGCAGACTTAGCAGTAGTAGTGGGTTTGTTGGGACCTTTTACCATGATGACCTGGTATTTTATGGATTTTTCAGATTTATCAATGGCCTTATTTATGGATCCTGAATTGGTGCATGAAATAGTGGATGCCTTTGTTGATTGGAACCTGGAAGCAGCTAAACTAGCCTATGATACTGGAGGTGTTGACGCTTTTCAGATTTCGGATGACTGGGGAGGTACAAATGGTTTATTGATATCACCTGAAGATTTCGGTGAATTTTTTATGAAACCATTTAAAAAACTGGTACAGGGATTAAAGAACCTGGGAGCTCCTGTAATTATGCACAACGACGGCCAAATATGGGATGTTCTGGACGATTTGGTTGCTACAGGTATTAGCGGTTTTCATCCGGTTGAAAAAGCTGCCGGAATGGATTTAAAAATAGTGAAAGAAAGGTACGAGGAAAAACTTTGTCCCATTGGTAATGTAAATAATAAAACAACGATGGTAACCGGCACTCCTGAAGAAGTTATGGCTGAAGTAAAGCAGTGTATTGAAATTGCAGCTCCGGGAGGTGGATATATTATTTCGACAGACCATAGCCTTCACGATGATATCCCATCCGAAAACGTATATGCATTAATTGAGGCAGTTCATAAATTTGGAAAATATCCCCTCTAGTGTTTATTATGAATTCAATGAATCTTAAAAATAAAAAATCAAACAATCTCTATCTGTTGTTTATTGCCTTAACTGCCGCATTAGGTGGGTTTCTGTTCGGGTATGATACCGCAGTAATATCGGGAACAATTGGTTTTGTAAAATTAAAATTTGCACTCGATGCTGTTATGGAAGGATGGTTTGTGAGTTCTGCTTTGGTAGGATGTATTGCTGGTGTATCATTTGCTGGTGAATTGTCCGACAGATTGGGCAGAAAAAAAGCGTTGCTCGCATCAGGCTTGTTATTTTCCATTTCAGCAATTGGCTGCGCAATTTCAGCATCACATACGGAATTAATAATGTACCGAATAGTGGGAGGTCTTGGAGTTGGCGTGGCTTCAATGTTGTCGCCACTTTATATTTCTGAGGTTTCTCCTGCTAAAATAAGGGGCAGGATGGTAGCACTATATCAACTTGCAATTGCCGTAGGTATTTTATTTGCCTATTTTTTCAATGCCTGGCTTCTTAAAAACAGTTTAACCTTTGAAATACCAAATGCATTGTTGCAAAAAATATTTTCAGAGGAAGTATGGAGAGCCATGTTTGGTTCCGAAATACTGCCTGCTATGTTGTTTTTTATCACCATGTTCTTTATTCCTGAAAGTCCAAGATGGCTTGCTGCCAAAGGTAAGAGCCTGCAAGCAGGAGCTGTTTTAGCAAAAATAAATGGGATTTCTATAGCTGAAAAAGAATTGATCTCTATAAACAAAGCTCTGGCGAAAGAAGAGAAGGGCTCATGGGGAGTTCTTTTTCACCCGGGAATCAGAGTGGCAATGTTTGCGGGAATATTCCTGGCTGTACTATCGCAATTCACAGGGATTAATGCAATTATATATTATGGTCCAAGAATAATGGAAGAGTCAGGACTTAAATTAAGTGATGCTTTAGGAGGGCAGGTGATTATTGGTTTTGTGAATGTAGCTGCAACAGTTTTTGCCATTTTGAAAATTGATAAATACGGCAGGAAAAAATTGATGCTTGGTGGTGTAAGCGGAATGGTTATTTCACTTGTTATTGTTGGAATCCTGTTTCTTTTAAAAATAACCAGTGGTGTAATAATCCTGATTTTCATCCTTACCTTTTGTGCTTCGTTTTCCGTTGGATTTGGTCCGGTTATCTGGGTTTTACTTTCAGAAATATACCCTACAAATGTACGAGGGCGAGCAATGTCCATAGCAACACTTTCATTATGGATTGGGACAGCATTAGTTGGTCAGCTTGTGCCCTGGATGCTTGAGACACTAACAGCAGCAGGTACCTTTTTTGTTTTTGCACTTTTTTGTACTCCTGTACCATTTATTTTGAAAAGAATTCCCGAAACAAAGGGAATGTCGTTAGAAGACATTGAAAACGTCTGGAGATAAATATAAAACTATGAAACACATTATAATTCAAATCGTTATTCTTTGCCTTTGTATCTGTCTTCCTAATCTGGTGAAAGCTGGATATAATAAAATTAAACTTAAAAATGTAATTTAAAACGAACAAAAGTGGTGTTAAATGCTTGTTCTTAGGTTGTTATTCAATAAAGATCCAGCAAAAAACAATCACTTTCAGGATGGAAAATACGAAGAAAAAATTAAAAGGCCAGTCAAGAGTTATTAAAGCCTCAATTCAACAGGATATGTAAATGTAATCCTGTCTGCTTAATTTCGATTTTTCAAATTAAATTATTTTTTCTTTCACATCTAATTCGTAAAAGCTTTTTGAGGTAGATTTCAGGTTCTGTCAAGGGCGGCGAGGCACGAAGCCGTTTATAAACCCTTGACGGGTTCTGCAATCTGCCTTTCTTTCCTTTTTTGAGTTGGATAATTACAATTCTATCTTCATCCTGTCTCCAAGTTTTATACAAAGTTGTTGGATTGTCAAGCATCTCCTGGCTAATTTCTTGTCCCAATAAATCCTGTGTATCTTCCAGCAATCCTGGGCTCTCATCCAATAACCTGTCATCACCTTCCGGAAGGTGATGCCCATCAAAAATACAATCGCCGGGATGTTCCAATCAATCCTGGCGATTATTTAGGTAGTTGAAGTCATGTTTCCGCGAACTTTGCCTATATTCGGTTGAATCTCGCTCTGCACGGGGTTTTCAGCGGCTTTTGCCCTCGGGGGCACACAATAATCCCCCGGGGGCACGTTCCATGCCCCTGTTTTTGCAAGGTCATCCCCAAGGGGCACAGAGCAATCCCCTATTTTCATGAAGCAATCCCCTTGGGGCACGTGCTTTGCCCCTGTTTTCGCGAATGCATCCCCTTGGGGCACGCTATCGCCCCCATGTTTTTCAGAGCCGTCCCCTTGGGGATGGGAACGTGCCCCAAGGGGCGCAAAGCATTTAAACGGGGGCAGAAAGCCATCCCCAGGGGGCATAACCCGATAAAATGGGGGCGAATACTATTTGTCAGGGTACTTTATGCAAAAAAGTATTTCGGAAAGACAAAACAAGAAAAAACCACTCTGAAAAACAAAGTGGTCTTTTCAAAAAGATTAGTTTTCGGCTGTATCGGGTTTAATTCCCGGCTTGCCATTGGTCTTGCGAAGTTTTCTGAGTTCCTGAACGAGCTTATCGTTCTTTCCCAAAAAACCGGGAATAATTTCTACCGTTGCCGAACCATCGTCGTACGCAGTACGTAATGTATCCTGCGCTTCTTCGGTTGCAGCTTTGGCAGCAACTTTAGTCTCGGTCTGACGTCCTTCTGCATCGTCGGCAGCAGTTAGTTCTTCTTGTAACTGTGCGACTTTTGCCGTTGGATCAAAGCCTTTGTCCGTAAGTCTCGGTGCATTTTGTTGCAGAATAACAATCATCTGCTGTACAAAATCCCGTTTCCCGGATTCATTCATTTTTGCCATATTGCAAAAAGTTTAAGATTATTATGATTTTAAACCTTGGCCGCCTGAAGTTTCTCAAGCCGAAGGCGGCCTCTTTTATCACCGGCCGGTAGTAAATACAGCCAGTGTACACACCACCTCAGTGGTGTGTGGACATAGTTGGAGTTAAAATTTTTAACATGATATATACAGACAATTCGTGGGTCTATAATCTGTTCTGGTTTTAACAATATGCAATGTATGAAAATGAATACTGAAAGCCAACTTGTTATAGAACATATATTGTATCCCGCGTCAAAAATTTTGGATTAATCAACTTGACATACAACCTATTCCGCTTTACTACCCCGATGACTCTGCCTCGGGGTAGTTTATTCTTGCAGGTGTTTTCTCTGTTTTGGCCAATAAAAATCCCTCGCTGGGCGGAATTTGCAATCTGTGCCATTGCCATATTATCATTGTTATATTCAACAAACCACGTTCTCCTGCATAATCCGCAACATCTAATGCCAGTTGTATGTCGAGTGTATTCTCTTCATCGGAAACATTCAAAGTTAAACCTGTACCCGTAGGAAGCGGATTTATACCAATTTAACCATGCAGTGTCGTATATTCAACAACTCGCTTAGCGGTTTTGAACCGCTTAGCGAATAGCAAGTCCGAATCAACTTATGCGGCAACTTAAAATCAAATTGGTATTATGTCATAAGGAGGAGATAATCTCCAGCCATAAGTTTCCAAAAAAATAATCCGTTAATTACTGAAATCATAATTACATTTCAGTAATTTTACACGCTAAAGAATCAATTAATATCTTAACTATGAAAAACAAAGCAGCATTAATATTCGCAATTGCCCTTGGTCTGTTATTCCAAATATCGTGTAACACCAAAATACCAACCGACCTTACAAAAACAAGTTTTATTCCGGTACCGGTTTCGGTAACTGCAACCGGTAACTCCTTTGAGGTTAGGGAATCGACTATAATATTTATACAAGAAGAATTACAACAAAACGGCGAATATCTGGCAAACGAATTAAACAAAATCGCAGGTTTTTCGCCTGAAGTAATAACAACTGACAAATTACCTGCTAACGGTATTTATCTTTCACTTTCCGAAGGAGTAAGCGACTTAGGCGATGAAGGTTACAAACTGACTATCGATAAAAAATTAATTACCATTTCGGCCAACAAACCAGCCGGATGTTTTAATGCCATTCAAACATTATTGCAGACCTTACCTGTAAAAGCAAATCTGGATGAAACATTGGAAATTGCAACAGGTGTAATTCGCGATTTTCCGGAATTTGGTTACCGCGGAGCAATGCTCGATGTGGCAAGGCACTTTTTTGGTGTTGATGATGTAAAGCGTTACATCGATTTTCTGGCAGCATATAAAATGAACGTTTTGCACCTGCATCTTTCCGATGACCAAGGCTGGCGAATCGAAATAAAATCGTGGCCAAACCTAACGACTCACGGTGGAAGTACCCAGGTTGGCGGTGGGAAAGGCGGTTTTTATTCGCAAGAACAATACTCAGAAATTGTAAAATATGCACAGGACAGGCAAATAATGATTATTCCAGAGATAGACATGCCGGGACATACCAATGCTGCACTTGCATCCTATGCCGAGTTGAATTGCGATGGAAAAGCAACCGAATTATATACAGGCACCGAAGTTGGTTTCAGTACCTTTTGTACCGACAAAGAAATTACTTACAAATTTATTGATGATGTTGTACGCGAACTGGCAGCAATTACTCCTGGTTCCTATATCCACATTGGCGGTGACGAATCGCATGTAACAAAAGAGGAAGACTATATTCCATTTGTAAACCGTGTTCAGAAAATTGTGGTTTCGCACGGAAAAAAAGTTGTTGGTTGGGATGAGATTGCAAATGCTACGCTGGTAGAAAACTCCACAGTGCAATTTTGGGCAGATGTAAAAAATACAACCATGGGTGTGAAACAGAATGCAAAAGTGATTATGTCTCCCGCATCAAAAGCATACCTTGATATGCAGTACGATTCTACTTCCACATTTGGATTACACTGGGCGGGCTACATTGAGGTAGATGCTGGTTATTCGTGGGATCCGGTGACAATTGTTCCCGGTATTTCCAAAGAAAATATTTTAGGAATTGAAGCTCCTCTTTGGTCTGAAACTGTTACAAATATGGATGAAATTGAATATATGGTTTTCCCCAGGTTACCGGGTTATGCCGAAATCGGTTGGTCGGCATCGGAAACAAGAAATTGGGATGAATATAAAATCAGGTTAGCACAACACGGAAAACGTTTTGAGGCCAATAAGATTGATTTTTATCGTTCTGCTTTGGTTCCATGGGAGTAACAATTCGTACCTGTTTTAAATCAGTGAGACTTTGATTTTGTGAAACAAAATTAATTAGCCGAACTGATCCTGAGCGAAGTCGAAGGATCTCATGGGTTATATTTTCCGCCCCTTGGGGCGAAATGATATATAACAGAAAAGTTCAACCTCCTTTGGGGGTGATTATTGTATTCCATGAGCTTCGCACGGCTTGTCCCTTTTTCGGGAGGGCTATTGTTGTTACAGTCCTTTGTGATTTATCCTAAAACATTTAAGGGTTTAATCTGTAGATAGACAGAGGGATACAAAAATAATCCCGAAGTGAGTTCATCCCTTGGTTCGGTAAATCGCGTAACATTACATCAATTTATTGGAATTCATTAATCCAACAAAAAAGAAATAAAAATTGGTAGAAATTGTTTTAGTTTTGCTGAAAACCAAATCTAAATGAAACGACCATGATAAATCTTTTACCCATACGAGGATGATTATAAGTGGGAGTTCCATATGATACCATATAAAACAAACAATTGTAATCATATGAAACGAGCATGGCAACATTTGGCACACACGACAATGATTATTGGGCGAGTTCCATCTGTTACTGCTTAAAACAAACAATAATAAACAGATGAAAAACTTAGTAGCATTACTATTTATTACTTTTTTAATTGCTCCTTTTTTTAACAAAGCACAGGGGCAGTTGGCTCCTAATCTTGTTCCCGCTGAAGCTGGCAAAGCGCCTAATTACTGGTGTACCTGGTATTGGCAAAATTACCACATCAAACAGTGGGTTCCGGTTACCGATCCAAGTGCATCAAAAATATTCACAAACAGAGCCGCGCGTGAAGAGTTAAATGAAGAGCTTTTACTTGGTGAAAAGGGTTGGGCGAGAGTTTTGCTCCCTAAAACCCGCTCTGATTATTATTTTCTTATTGATCATGGCTGGCAGGATAAAACCATAAAAGAAGCGCCATTTCTCTCTTTAATTATGGATACCAACGATTTTCCATCGTTTGCTAATCTGGAACCCCTGGAGCGTATTAAAAGGCTAAACGACAAGATAAAACAATTGGGCTGGCGCGGACTTGGATTGTGGGTGCGTGGAAACGTTTCGGAAAATGAAATGCGAAAATTTGTTCAATGGAGCAAATATGCAGGAGTTGAATATTGGAAGATAGATGGCGGCGATACCAAATTCTATTATGCAACAAAAGTAAAAAAGGAAATATACCCCGAATTAACTCTGGAGCACGTAACAGGTGCCGGCCCGCTTACAAAGCATTGGGATGAAAAGGGACGTGTTTCGTATCCTTCGATTTATCAACCTGAGATTAATGATAACAAGCAGAGAACAAATGATCCGGCATCGGTAAAGGTGTTGGAAATATTAAAAAATACGGATGTGTTTCGCACGTACGATGCGGCACCGTTAACAGTTAGTGCAACTACTCTGCAAAGGGTACACGATATTTTATCTCAATCTGCCGGTCATCCCGAATACACGGCAACTCTTAATATTCAGGATGATAGTAATATTGCTGCAGCTTTGGGACTTTTAGTGGCTGTAAAACGTCACCCAATGAACGACTCGCGGATGTATAAAGGCGAAGATCTTCATTTTCAGATACGAGGTAACCGCCATGTGGATAAACGAATGAATGAAATGGATCGCATGGTTTTGTGGCAAAGGATTGCTCTGCCAATGCCTGCGGGTTACGGAACTTATCAGGCTTCTGAAAATTTTCTGGTCGATAGTATTGTATTTCAGGCAGGAGATACCTGGTATGATTCGTCTATCGGCAAAATGGTACATCAAAGTGCGCCGGCAGTAATGGCCCGGAATATCTCTTTGCCTACCGTAGAATGTGAAGGAGCAAAACCTTATGTTTTGGCAAGTAAATTTCCAAACGGAGCGGTTTGTATTGCCACGGAAGGCCGGGTAAAACCTGAAGAAAGCTGGTTTTATCCAAGGGCTAATGTTTGTCTAAATGTAGGATCAGACGATGTATTAATCGGAGTGTTTGGACATTATAAAACCTTAAGCCTTCAATTTGATCACAAATTATCAAAAAATGCTACGGTTTGGGCGCAGGATCTTCTGGCTGAAAAAGCAGTTGATATTTCGTCGTTGGTTTCTGTAAAAAAAAATAGGCTCATTATTCCGGGAGAGGTTATTGATAAATTCGGAACAATTGCCGGAGACAAAGGAGATATTTCTGTACCTGGATTGGTTATTAAAATTGAGTAATTCGAAGTCTGCAAGTCAGTATTGAAACTAATAAATTAACTTTGTTTGTAATAGGTGAATCTTAATAGTTTAGAGTAAAATTATGAAAAATAAAATGATCGTTTTAGGCCTTATCGTTTTGTCAGCCTTTTTAATTCAGTGCTCAAATTCTAAAAATAAAAACGCTGAGTCACCAGTTGTAAAACCAAATATTCTCCTCATAAACATCGACGACATGGGTTGGCGCGATGTAGGTTTTATGGGATCGGAATATTACGAAACACCAAACATTGATGCTTTAGCTTCCGATGGAATGATTTTTACTAATGCCTATGCATCGGCAGCAAACTGTGCACCAAGTAGGGCTGCAATGATGAGTGGACAATGGAGCCAGCGTCATGGAATTTATACCGTTGGAACTTCGGAAAGGGGAAAAAGTAAAACACGTAAAATAATCCCAACTCAAAATACGGAAGAATTGCCGGAAAGTCAATACATAATTACAGAAGCTTTAAAAGATGCCGGATATACAACCTGTCACGCCGGGAAATGGCACATTACTAAAGATCCAACAACGTCGGGTTTTGATGTTAATATCGGCGGGAGTCATGCGGGTAATCCGGGAAGTTATTACCCTCCTTACAAGAATGTACCTTCCTTAATTGCTCCTTCGGATGATTATTATCTGACCAATCTGGTTATGGATAAAACGCTGGATTTTCTCAATTCTCTAAAAGAAGAACCGTTCTTTTTGTATTACTCTCCATACGCCGTTCATACACCCATTCATCCGGTTAAAGAATTGCTTCCGAAATATGAAAATAAGACAGAATGGAACGGGCAAAACAACGCCAAATACGCTACGATGGTTGAAAACCTGGACATCCAAATTGGAAGAATGATTGCCAATTTAAAAGCGTCGGGTAAGTTTGAAAATACTTTTATCCTTTTTATTTCGGATAACGGCGGATTATACAAAGTAACCAAACAGTGGCCGCTGCGTGCCGGGAAAGGCTCGTATTACGAAGGTGGAATTCGCGAGCCCATGTTTGCTTATTGGAAGGGGAAAATTGAAGCTGCAACAAAATCGGAAATCCCGGTAACCAATCTCGACTTTTATCCAACCATTTTGGAAGTGGCCGGAATTAGAAAGCCAATTGACAAAGTTTTAGATGGCCAATCTATTTTGTCGGTAATGAAGGGAGACAAATTGGATGAACGTCCGCTTTATTGGCATTTCCCAATTTATCTGGAAGGTGGAAACAAAGAAACCCAAGATCCGGTTTTCCGTACACGACCTGGTTCGGCAATACGTTTAGGCGACTGGAAGCTCATTCAATATTTCGAAAATAACGATCTTGAATTGTACAATTTGCAAGACGATATCAGCGAAAAAAATAATCTGGCTGGATCAAATTTGGAAAAAGTAGAAGAACTATTGTCGATGTTAGAGATCTGGAGAACTGAAACCAATGCTCCGATTCCAACAAAATTGAATCCGGATTACAAGGGAGAATAAATCCAAACAACTGTCATTCCGACGACGAAGGAGGAGAAAACTCTTTCCAATGGAACAGATTTCTCAGTCGTTCCTTCTTCGAAATGACAATTAAAAGAAAAATTATGAAACAAAAACTAACATTACTAATCTGCTTTTTCTGTTTAACAGGAAGTACACTTTTTGCGCAAACACCTCAAAAACCAAACTTTATTCTAATAGTAGCCGACGATTTAGGTTTTGCCGATTTGAGTTTAAATGGCAGTAAACAAATTCCAACGCCAAACATCGATAGATTGGCTCACGAAGGAATAAACTTTACACAGGGTTATGTTTCTGCTCCGGTTTGCAGCCCGTCGCGAGCGGGTTTACTTACCGGGAAACATCAGGTGAGTTTTGGTTACGACAACAACTTGGCCAATAATCAGCCCGGCTTCGACCCTGAATTTTTGGGATTGCCGGTAACACAAAAAACGATCGCAACCCGTTTAAAATCCTTGGGATATGTAACTGGCTTAATTGGTAAATGGCACTTGGGTTACGAACCTCAGTTTCATCCGTTAAAACGGGGTTTCGACGAAATGTGGGGATACACTGGCGGCGGACACAACTACTTTACATCGAAACCTGATGGAAAGGGATACGATGCACCCATTGAGTGTAATTATAAAACGCCACAAGATATTACTTATATAACCGACGATAAAGGCGACGAATGTGTGGATTTTGTACAACGCCACAAAAATGAACCTTTCTTTTTGTATGCATCGTTTAATGCGCCACACGCGCCAATGCACGCCACCGAGGCAGATCTGGAATTTTTCAAACACATAAAAAACGAAAAGCGCAGAAAGTATTGTGCCATGGTTTATCGCTTGGATGTAAACGTTGGACGGATTATGGAAACTGTTGAAAAAGAGGGTTTGACTGAAAATACCTTAATTGTATTTATTAGCGACAATGGCGGGCCAGTTGATTCGAATGCATCGATTAATGCACCTCTAAACGGGCAAAAAGGAATTTTACTGGAAGGTGGAATCCGTGTGCCGTTTATTATGAATTGGAAAGGAAAACTGGCAGCAGGAAAAACCTATGATAATCCAGTAATTTCCTTAGATTTTGCGGCTACTTTTTTTGAACTGGCAGGTGGTGAAGTTACTGATGAAATAAAATTTGATGGTGTAAATTTATTGCCTTATCTATCTGGAGAAACTAAAACAAAACCTCACGAATCGATGAATTGGCGCTTTACCGTAAGTGCAGCAATTCGCGATGGAAACTGGAAGCTGATTCGTCTACCCGATCGTTTGCCAATGCTTTACAATCTGGCAACAGATATTTCGGAGCAAAATGATGTATCGTTGCAAAACCTCGACCGTACAAAAGTCATGTTAAAAACTTTGGGCGACTGGGATGTTTCACAACCACATCCTTTGTTTTTAGAAGGTGCAGTTTGGAAAGCAAGACAAGTGGCTTTGTACGATGCAAAATATCCGCTAATTCAACCCGAATAAAATATTTTATAGGTGAATTATCGACTAAAGTTGAGGGTTTGAATCTATTTGTAATCTAATTTTTAAGAATACTATGGACATTTCAATTTTAATATTGTAGTTTTTACAATTTAAATATCTTTGCCTCCTTAATTATCTAAATCAATTAAATTAATGTTCAGAATGAAACAAGTCTCACTTTTATTCCTGTTTGTGATATTGATTTTTACAACCTCTGCTAATGGTTTTAAAAAATCGAAGAACGATACAATTACCGATACCTTCAATAAAGATTTTGTATACTATGTTAAAAAGGCTCAATCAAGCATTAAAATTGATGGAGTTATTGAAGAGCCAGATTGGATGAATGCGCAAAGAGCAGAAGATTTTTATCGTGTACTTCCTGTGGATACTGGTTTTGCTAAACAGCCATCTGCAATTTTAATGACCTTCGACGACAAGGCACTTTATCTGGCACAAATTTTTTATGATACCATTCCGGGGAAACGGATTATGGAATCGTACCGACGCGATTTTAAATTTGGGAACAATGATAATTTATTAGTGTTTTTCGATACTTTTTTGGATCAAACCAATGGTTTCTCTTTTGGAGTTTCAGCATCGGGAGCCAAATGGGACGGTACAATGAGTGACGGAAATAGTATTTCTTTAGATTGGGATTGCAAATGGGAATCGAAAACAAAACATTACGAAGACCGATGGGTAACAGAAATGCGGATTCCTTTTAAATCAATTCGATATCCGTCGGGGAGTCAGCGATGGAATACAAATTTTAGTCGGCTGGATTTAAAGTCGAATGAAAAATCGGCCTGGGCTCCGGTTCCCCGTCAATTTCCAACAGCGTCGTTGGCATACACAGGTGTAATGAAATTTGATGAGCCTCTTCCCAAATCTAAAACTCAATTTTCGTTGATTCCATATATTTTTGGAGGAGTTGCAAAAGATTACGAAGCAGGTACTGATGCCGAATATCGAAAAGATTTTGGGTTCGATGCAAAAATCGGAATTTCATCGTCGATGAATTTAGATTTAACTTACAATCCGGATTTTGCGCAGGTTGAAGTGGACAGACAAGTTACCAATATTGACCGTTTCGAACTTCTTTTTCCTGAAAAGCGGCAGTTCTTTTTAGAAAATAACGACCTCTTTTCTAGTTATGGTTACCCTTCGGTTACCCCATTCTTCTCTCGAAGAATTGGATTGGATGCGCCGGTTTTGGCAGGCGCCCGTTTAAGCGGTACAATTGGCAACGACTTGAGAGTCGGTTTAATGAATATGACAACACAAGAAACCAGTGAACACCTGGCGCGTAATTTCACCGTTGCTTCTTTTCAGAAGAAGGTTTTTGCACGTTCAAATTTTGGATTTATTGTAGTGAATAAAGAGTACTTCAATCAGCCGGTTGATACAACAATGTTCAACCGTGTAGTTGGGTTTGATTATAATTTGGCAAGTAAAAATAATTTTTGGGATGGGAAATTCTTTTACCATCGCTCGTTTCAGCCAGAAGCTTTGGACAAGCAATATTCTCAGGGAGCTACTTTAAGTTACAGAACAAAACACATTCAGGCAAAATTTTTGCAGTCTTCGGTAGGCGAAAATTATAAGGCAGAAGCTGGGTATGTCCGCCGCACGGGGTACAACTTTCTAAGCCCTGAAATTACTTACCTGTTTGTACCAAACAAACGGGTTGTGAGCCATGGAATTACGTTTAAAAACGAAAATTATTTCAATAAAGATTATCGGAAAATTGAACATGAAAATACGATAAGCTACAATTTTGGATTTCAGGATCGCTCGGTGCTTGAGTTTGGTTATAGAAACATGTTTGTTGAACTACAAAACGATTTTGACCCAACGCGCATGGGCAATAGTTATCTTCAGAAGGGGAGTAGTTATAATTTCGGAGCTGCATTTGTTTCGTACTTTTCAACCAGAAAAACCATGTTTAACTGGCAGTTTGAAGCAGCAAAAGGAGGCTTTTATAATGGTAATATTCAGTATATTCAGGGAGGGCTGGGATACAGATTTCAGCCTTTTGTAAACCTTACAATGAATTTTAATTATACGGATATAGATTTGCCGAATCCTTTCGAGCGTGCTAAATTTTTATTAGTTGGCCCCAAAATGGATGTAACTTTTACCGATAAATTGTTTTGGACTACTTTTGTTCAGTACAACGAACAGATGGACAACATGAATATAAACATGCGCTTGCAATGGCGTTA
>JABMPI010000041.1 GCA_013203755.1 Bacteroidota bacterium | reverse complement strand
TCGAATCTTTATTGTGTAACGACTTGAAGATAAACAATTAACATCGCTTTTATTTGTTTTTAATTTACATTTTTAAGTGATACTGATAAATTTATTGATTGGTTAAAAACCCAGCCAATGAATGATGAACAGACAAAATTACTAGCCAGTTCTCTTACCATTGGTGAAACCTATTTCTTTAGAGAAAAAAAAAGCACTCGATTATTTAGAATTCGTTTATCTACCTGAACTTATTCGTAAGCGGAAAGGAAAAACTCAACAATTAAAAATTTGGAGTGCAGGCTGTGCTACCGGCGAAGAACCTTATTCCATTGCAATTTTACTACAAAGAATAATTCCCGATATTCAAAACTGGGATATTACAATTTTTGCAAGCGATATAAACTCAACGTTTATAAATAAAGCAAAAAAGGGAGTATATTCTCAATGGTCGTTTCGGCAAACTTCGGAGTCGTTTAAAGAGAAATATTTTAATAAACTGGATAAAAACCATTATCAGATTAAGGATTCCATAAAAAAAATGGTGTCCTTTTCGTTTCTTAATCTTGCAACAGATATATACCTCCCACAAAAGAATATATCAAATAAATTCGATGTTATTCTTTGCCGGAATGTATTAATTTATTTCTCTTCGGAAGGGATACGATCAGTAGCTTCTAAATTTTACAAATCGCTAAAAAAGCAAGGTATTCTGCTTGTAAGTCCGGTTGAAACATCAAGTTTATTGTCTTCAGAATTTGGGAATGTTTCGTATCGGGGTTATACAATTTTCAAAAAAGGAATCGACAATAAAACTGAAATCACAAAAAAGACAGAACGGAATAAATATTCAAAACAATTAAATGAATATCAACAATCAATTGAAATACAGCATAAATATCCATCAAAACAAATATCTCAATTTCAATCTGTTTCAAAAGAGAAAATAGTATCGCCCTTAAATCTCACTAAAAAAGAAGAAATAAAAGTTACTGCCGTTTGCACAAATAATTACGAAGATGCTCTAAAATTATATAATTCAGGCTTGCTTGATGAAGCGAAAGATCTACTTATAAACCTGATTGCGAATAAGGATAAAATGGAGAATTCCAGCATGTTATTATTGGCAAAAATTTATGCAAACAAAGGGCAATGAGCCAAATCGGAAAAACTATGTAAAAAAGCAATTATTTTAGATAAAGTTAATGTTGAAGCACACTACCTACTATCTACCATTTTTAGCGAACAAGAGAAATTAGACGAAGCAGTTCAAGCACTTAACAACACTCTTTTTTTAGATCCCAATTTTGTATTAGCCCATTTTTTGTTGGGAAATATTTCAACAAAAATGGGAAAAATAAAAGAGAGTAAAAAACATTTTAAGAATGCACTAAAAAGCCTGGCGAAATACAATTCTGAGGAGATATTAGCAGCCAGCGATGGATTAACTGTCGGTAGACTTGAAGAGATAATTAATTCTATTCAACCAATTAAACAATATTACAAGGCAATTTAATTGCATTAGAAAAACATATATCGAACAATGGTAAACCAAACCTATAGAGATAAAATATTAAAGGAAAGAGCAAAGATTCTTCAGAAAACAATAAACGAGACTGAAGTTGCCGGCGAACAAATTGAAGTTTTGGAATTTCTGCTTTCGGAAGAAAAGTATGCCATAGACTCTACGTACATAAGCGAGGTTATTCGCATAGCGGATTTAACTCCGCTGCCCTGCACGCCCTCCTTTATTTTAGGAATTATAAATAAAAGAGGTCAAATACTTTCTGTGGTCGATATAAAAAAATTCTTTAATCTACCCGAAAAAGGAATTACGAATTTAAACCGTGTTATCGTTGTAAAACACAACGAAATTGAAATTGGAATTCTTACTGATGAGATTATTGGAAATACAACAGTTAATATACAATCGCTTCAAAAAGAACTACCTGCACTAAATAAAATAGCAAATAATTACGTAATGGGTATTTCGAAAGAGCGGCTAATTGTATTAGATATAAAAGAGATGCTTCTTGACGAAAAAATAATTATTAACGAAGAAATTTAAAAAACTGACAATAAATAAAATACCGGAGGAAAAAAAATGGCAAAAAAAATTTCATTTATTAAAAGCATTAGTGCAAAATTAACGTTGGTAATGTTAATGGTAGCGCTTATTCCAATTCTGATTTTAATTTCTTTGGGCATAAAAAATGTTCGAAATGTAATTGAAGATAACCAATTTGATCATTTACAAACAATTGGCACTTTAAAGAGTAATCAAATTACTACATTTCTCGAAAGAAAATTCAGAGATCTTGGAGTTTTGGCGAAAGAAAAAAATACGATTGAAGTTTTTGACAAATTAAAAGCATTTCACGATAATGGAGGTGGAACTTCAAACGGAGGTTTTAATGTGACCTCTGCAGAATATAATAAACTCTACGACGAAATAGATCCGAACCTAAGAAATTTTATGGAATCGTATAATTTTGCAGACTTATTTTTCATTTGTGCATCGCACGGTCATGTAATGTACTCTGCATTAAAAGAAAATGATTTAGGCACAAACCTCCGAACCGGCGAATACAACAATAGTAATCTGGCAAAATTATGAAAAGAAATAATTGAGAACAAAAAACCTGTAATGATGGATTATTCTTATTATGCTCCCTCAAATGAGAATGCTGCCTTTATTGGGACTCCTGTTTACGGCGACAATAATGGATTAATTGGAATAGTAGCCTTACAATTGAGTACCGACCGAATTAATGAAATAATGAATAAAAGTATCGAATTGGGAGAAACCGGAGAATCCTACATTGTGGACCAAGATTTTCTAATGAGATCTGATTCAAGATTTAAAAATGAATCGACCATATTGAAACAAAAAGTGAATACAAAAAGTGTTGAACTTGGCTTACAAGATAAATCGGGCGTACATATAATAGATGATTATAGGGGTATTTCTGTTTTAAGTAGTTACAATGATCTGGGATTGAAAGAAAAATTAGGGACTGATTTTGAGTGGGCAATAATTACTGAGATAGATGGAGATGAGGCTTTTAGCGATATAAAAACATTAATTAATAAAATACGATTATTTGGATTAACAATCGTCTTAATTGTAATGATTCTGTCTTTATTTATTTCAAGGTACTTTACAAAACCAATTTTACAACTTGAAAGGGTTACAAAACTACTTGCAGAAGGCGATTTAACACAAGAAATAAAAATAACATCAAGTGATGAAATTGGAGAACTTGCAAAATCATTTAAAAAGATGCAAGATAATCTGCGTAAACAATTAGGCGAGATTACTGAAGGTGTTAATGTTCTTTCTTCATCATCAAGCGAAATAATGGCAATGGTATCTCAGCTAGCTTCGGGGTCAGCAGAAACTGCCACCTCCATAAGCGAAACCACCACCACAATTGAGGAGGTAAAACAAACTGCCGAAGTTTCCGTTCAAAAAGCAAATGAAGTTTCCGAAACCGCGCAAAAGATTTCTTTAATTTCAAAAGATGGAAAAAAATCGATTGAAAAGACCATCGAAGGAATGAATAAGATTAAACACCAAATGGAATCTATTGCAAGTATTGTTATTCAACTAAGCGAAAAAAGTAATACCATTGGCGAAATTGCAAACAATGTAAACGATCTGGCAGAGCAGTCGAATTTACTTGCGGTAAATGCTGCTATTGAAGCTGCTAAAGCGGGAGAACAAGGAAAAGGTTTTTCGGTTGTTGCACAGGAAATTAAAAATTTGGCAGAACGATCAAAAGGATCTACCGTTCAAATTAGATCCATTCTTGCCGATATACAAAAGGAAATAACCAGTGCTGTTTTAGCTACGGAACAAGGTGGAAAAGTTATTGATGCCGGGCTTGAACTTTCGTCAACGGCAAGCGAAGTAATTTCGATGCTTGCAGCCGGAGTGGAACAAACATCTGAAGCAAATATGCATATTGCAGCATCCAGCCAGCAGCAATTAACCGGAATGGATCAAATTTCAACAGCCATGGAGAACATTAAAGAGGCAAGTGGTCAGGCATCGGAAGGAACCATGCAAACGGAAGAATCGGTTTCGGAATTAAAAAATCTGGGTGAAAAATTGCTTCAAATTTTAAAACAATATAAATTAAAATAGTACCATCCGATTTACCTTTTCAAATAGAAAATTACACACGAAAACAAGTAAATGAGTTTTATAACAACTACCATTATTTAAGCACAATGTGCAAATAACAATAAAATGGACAAGAAGCAGGAATTTCAAAAAAGGATATTAGCGACATTCAGAATTGAAGCCCAGGAGAACATAACCACCATGTCAGCTTATCTTATTGAGCTGGAAAATGAACCTCCTGATTCGCGAAAAGAGGAGTTGTTTGAAGTTTTATACCGGACTGCACACAGTTTAAAAGGAGCTTCAAGAGCGGTTGGTTTTACTGATATTGAAAGCTTGTGCCATGGTTTAGAAAATGTAATGGCTGCCATTCGGAGTAATGAAATTGATTTTAATTCTCAGGTGTTTGATGTTCTTTTTCAAACCTCAGATCTTATTGAGGAGGTACTAAACACAATAGAGGGAGAACCCAGCGAAGAATTAAGTGATAAAATTTCGAAACAAGTCGATAACCTTTCTTTAACTAAAGCCGGATTGGAAGTTGAAGTACAGTATTCAAGAACAAAACCACCTGTTTCAGTGCTTACAACCACAGAACCAATAGTTCCAGCAAAAAAGGAAGAGATTGTAACGAAAGAGATAAAAAAAGAGACAGAAACCACCAATTACAATGCTGATAAATTAGTAGAAGAAAGTACTACTGCTTCGAGAAAAATTACGGATGATTCTATTCATGTTTCTACCAAAAAACTAGATGTACTTCTTATGCAAGCAGAGGAGATGCTTTCGTTAAAGCTAATTGCAAATCAACGAACTAAAGACTTACAAAACACTTTGAACGAATTGATGCTTTGGAGTAAAAAAGCGTCGGAAGTGTATGATTCGTCGGCCAATTTAAAAAGAACTCTCGATTTTAAAAAAAGCATAAACTCTGGCTTTGAAAAAGAGATTACCGATATTTTTCAGTTTTGCGAATGGTCTGGCCCGCAAATTAAAAATATTGAAAAAAATCTAAGTGATATTTTAAGTTTAGCCCATCAGGAAAGTTATTCTACCAATTCGAAAATAGAGACTTTACTGGAAGATGTTAAAGAATTAATTACCCTTCCTTTTTCAACTTTATTAGATGGCTTTCCAAAAATGGTTCGCGATATTTCTAAAGATTTAGGAAAGAAGATAAAATTTGAAGTACTCGGAGATTCTGTTGAAATAGACCGTCGAATTTTAGAACAAATTAGAAACCCCTTAATTCACATTCTAAGAAATTCGATAGATTACGGTATTGAAGATCCAAAAACGCGAATTGAAAATAACAAAAAAGAAAAAGGAAATATAACACTCAAAATAGAACAGCTAGAAAACAACAAAGTTGAATTAACGATTTCGGACGATGGTGCTGGAATTGACCTTAATAAATTGAAACAGGTATATATTAAAAACGAAGAAATTGAGAAAAACGATGTTGAAAAGATAGAAGAAAAGGAGCTGCTAAAATACATTTTCCGCTCTGGCGTTACCACTAGTACAATTGTTACGGACCTTTCGGGAAGAGGTTTAGGAATGGCAATTACCCAGGAAACTATTGAGCACTTGGGTGGCACTATTCAAGTAAAAACAGAAAAAGGAAAATCCACTACATTCACAATTCTGTTACCGCTTACAATAGTCACTTACCGTGGTGTAATTATTGAGTTATCGAACCGTCAATTTATTGTTCCCACGCAAAAAGTACACAGTGTAATTCGGGTGGCAGCCTCTGAAATAGAAACGGTTGGAAATAAAGCAACATTCTCGTTAAACGACGAAATAATTCCATTAATTAATTTGAGTGAAATACTTGAGCTAAATTCGACTCAAATCTCAGGTGATGTTATACAAATAATTATATTCGATAAAGACGCAAAAAAAATAGGATTTATTATTGACAAAGTTGTTGGGGAACAAGAGGTTTTAGTTAAAAAATTCAATAAACAACTAACTCGTGTTCGGAATATTTTAGGAGCTTCAATACTAGGCTCTGGCGAAGTGGTTCCAATTCTAAATATTTCAGATTTATATAAATCATCGCTAAACACAACAGAATCAAATGCATCTGTTTCTAAAGATTCGGAATCTGAAACAGAGCAGCAAAAATCGATATTAATTGTAGAAGACTCTATTACTTCCAGAACCCTGCTAAAAAACATATTAGAAACTTCGGGGTACAAAGTTACCACAGCAATAGACGGTGTAGATGGTTTTACAAAACTAAAAGAGGGAACTTTTGATGCAGTTGTTACCGATGTGGAAATGCCACGAATGAATGGATTTGAATTAACAGCAAAAATACGTTCCCTTAAAGATTCAGCAAACATGCCAATTGTTCTTGTTACCTCTCTTTCTAAACGCGAAGACCGCGAAAAAGGAATTGACGTGGGAGCAAATGCCTACATTATAAAGAGCAGTTTCGACCAAAGTAATTTACTTGAAGTATTAGAAAGACTGATATAGTTTATATAAAATGAGTACCCTAAAAACAAAAAAGAGAAAAATAAAAGTACTTATTGTTGAAGATTCACCAACGGTAAGTTTGTGGTTAGAACATTTGCTTAACTCTGATCCTGAAATTGAGGTAATTGGAAATATGCCTAATGGGAAACTGGCCATTGATTTTGTTAAAATAAATAAACCCGATATTATTACAATGGATATTGATATGCCGGTAATGAATGGTTTAGATGCCACCCGTATAATAATGTCTACTACACCGATACCTATTATTATTGTTACAGCAAGTCGTAATGCAAAAAAGCATAACATTTCCATAGAAGCTCTTGCTGTGGGGGCGTTAACCGTAATTCAGAAACCGATAGATATTGCCTTTGGTACAAAATCGGAAGAGATTAAAAAAATGATTTCGATGGTTAAAATATATTCGGAAGTAAAAGTTATTAAACGAACGAATTTAACTGAAACCGAAAAAATAAATGTTCCAATTAATACTACTTTAAAGGGAAATCTACCTGTTATTAAGCTGTTAGAAAATAAAAAATATATTGCCATTGGCATTTCTTCCGGTGGCCCGGAAATTCTAAAAATGTTATTGGATAGTATTTCAGAGAAATTCCCCTACCCTGTTTTAGTAGTTCAACACATCACCGATGGTTTTTTAGAGAGTATGGTTTTATGGCTCAATAGCACCTCGAAGGCAAAAATAAAAGTTGCAAAACAGGATGAGACTTTATTCCCGGGGCATGTATATTTCGCTCCCAACCGCTATCAAATGGGTGTAAAACAAAATAGAATAGATCTGTTAGAACCAGACGGTAATATGATAATATGCCCTTCGGTCTCGCATCTGTTTAATTCTCTGTTATTAAATTATGCAAATAAAACAATTGCAATGTTACTTACCGGAATGGGTAGCGATGGTGCCAAAGAATTAAAAAGTTTAAAAGATGCAGGATCTTTGACAATAGCCCAGGACAAAGAGAGTTCTCTGGTTCATGGAATGCCAGGAAAAGCCATTGAATTAAATGGAGCGAACTATATTTTAAACCCCGAACAAATAATTAATGTTTTACAAAATATCGAAGATTCATTTTCAAATAAATAAAGTCGCAGGTATTACAAATTAAATTCAACAACATCTTATGGAAAATATTAAAAAAATACTAATTGTAGAAGATAGCCCCACTCAAGCACTTAAGTTACAAATGATTTTAGAGGAGAAAGGTTATAATGTATTAGTAGGATCTAATGGTGTTGAAGCATTAGAACTGATTGACGAACATGATTTGCCCGATTTAATTATTTCTGATATTGTTATGCCGGAAATGGATGGCTATGAGTTCTGTGGAAAAGTAAAACAAAATAGCAAAACCAAAAATATACCGGTTATTCTGCTTACCCAATTATCGAATCCTGATGATGTTATTAAAGGACTTCAATCGGGTGCCGACAATTTTATTTCGAAACCTTACTCCGATGCATTTGTTTTTGAGAGGATTAAAGACATAATATTGAACCGCGAAATAAGGAAGAGATCCCCCAATTTAGACATTTCTTTAGAGATCTTTTTTGGAGGACAGAAGTACAAACTCAATTCCAATCGTTTACAAATTCTCGATTTATTACTGTCAACCTACTACAATGCAATTAATAAAAACAAAGAACTTGAAGAAAAGAATGAAGAATTAAAAAAATTGCACAAAGAGCTTAAAAAGCAAAATATTAAGCTAAATATGCTTAACGACGAAAAGAATCAGCTGCTTGGTATTGCTGCTCACGACTTAAGGAGTCCTCTTGCTACAATTACAAGTTTTGTTTACATATTAGAAGAAAGTGCAACTGAAGAGCAAAAAGAGATATTTCCGATTGTAAAAATGATGCTTGATTATATGCTAAAGCTTATCTCCGAAGTTTTAGATTATTCGAAAATTGAGGCTGGAAAACTTGACTTACGCAAAGAGATTTTCAATATTTTCCCTGTAATGGAGAAATCGATAATGTTGAATAATATTCTGGGGGCAAAAAAGAATATAAAAGTACATCTCGACCAATGGAATACTGAGATTATTGTGGTTGCCGATAAAAATAAACTACAGCAAATTATGGATAATCTATTATCTAATGCTTTTAAATATTCTGAACGCGACACAAATGTGCGTGTAAATATTAGTGTTGTTAAAAATGAAATAGTGGTAAAGGTTTCAGATGAAGGAAAAGGAATACCAAACAAGGAGTTAAACAAACTGTTTAAACCATTCGCAACCACTTCTGTAAAAAGCACCGAGGGCGAAAAAAGCACCGGATTAGGACTTGTTTCTGTTAAAAAGATTGTTGAAACTCATGGTGGTAGAATTTGGGTTGAATCGGAAGTTGGAGTTGGCTCCCAGTTCTTTTTCACACTACCCTTTACACCTGATAAC